>JBEBRE010000066.1:0-16630 GCA_040394995.1 Sphingobacterium wenxiniae | reverse complement strand
TTTAAAATTGTTTTATCAAATGGTTTTTGTACAGTCATCGCATTGTTCCCCTCCGGGGGGCAAACATTTGATCGCCTATTGGATCAACTCGGTAGCTTATGCTTCCTCCAATTGCTCCAGCTTTTTAAGCATCTTTGTTATTGCTTCGACTAAATCATTTTAGCAAAACTATTCATTTATTTTTAAAAATTATGGAACTGGATTGTTTTTACACGTAACAACTTAGTTATTGAAACGAAGAGAGAGGATCATTCTTGCCAACCTGATTATTATTTGACTCATCAAACATAACCGAATGCAAACAGGGAAAGAAATATGCGTATACTCATTGGTTAATAGTAATTATCAAAGATAAGAATAAACAGAAATATTCGGAGATATTGACCTGAATATATATATTGCAATGGTCAGATAGGTTTTGCCATCTTTTTAAAAAAGTATAAAAACAATTGTGGGACATGAATATCCATATACACACGATAAATGATATCAAAATCGGGGAAATTATTTCCGAAGGCGTGGTCATCCAAAACGTGGATGATGCCTTGGATTTGTTAGGCAATATCTATTACGCCGATGTAGACCGATTGATCCTCCATGAAAACAATATAACGCCAGACTTCTTTGACTTGAAAAACAAAATGGCTGGTGAAGTTTTACAGAAATTTTCAAATTACCGGATACGAATTGCCATGGTAGGTGACTTCTCCAAATTCACAAGCCAAAGCCTCAAAGATTTTATATTCGAAAGCAATAAGGGGAGGCAGGTTAATTTCTTGGGTTCAGTGGCAGAAGCCTTAAAAGCACTTTCCGATACATAAAAATCCTTTTACGCTACACGTTACCTATGCCATTATCGAATACAATGGGAAAGTGTTGGTTTGTCAACGGTCAGAAAAGATGAAGTTACCTCTAAAAGGGAGGGTACGGAGGCAAGAGCCTCAATACCCACAACACCTCTTATCTGTTCATGCACATCTGGACAATTAATGCCCTTAAGAAGTTAAATTGCAACGTTGATAGCGATCACTTCGAAATACAGATATAGAACGTGCTGCCAAATCCGGGCTGGCTTTCCATGCGAATCTGCCAGCCCATTCGGTGGGCAAATTCATGGCATAGCATCAGTCCTATTCCTGCCCCTTTCTCCTTCAAGGTTCCATAATGACTTGCCTGCATATCCTTACGCTGCAATTGCAATAACTTTTGTTCGTCCATTCCGGCTCCCTCATCGGTAATGGAAATAATAATTTCAGAATCAGATTCTTCTTGTGCGACAGTAACAGTCTTGCCGATGAAGCTGAATTTGATTGCATTGTTCAGAATGTTGCGCAAGATAAATTCAAAACGTTTCCTGTCTCCTCGAATAGTAAGCATATTCGATACTTCGTTTAAAAACGTTAGGTTTTTGAGTCTGAGTCGATCGGAAAACAGCCTTTTGCAGTCCTCGATTGCTTCATATACGGAAATATCCTGTATATCCAGTTTTTCGTTATTCATTTGTTGAGAAGACCATACCAAGAGTTCGTCCAGCATTTTGGAAGCAGTTTCTACTTCTTGACCAATAGAAACAAGTGTATTCTTAATATCAGCCGCAGGCAGGTCCATAAGCTTTGACATGGAGAGAAGTGTCTGAAAGTTGGCAATCGGTGTACGTAGATCATGAGAAACGACTGAAAAGATGCGTGAGCGAAACCTGTCCGCCTGCACAAGTTCGGCATGTTGAATCTTAATTTGTTCTGCTTGCTCTTTAATCTCATCTCTGGCTTTTTCAAGATTGGTCTTTTCCGTTTTGAGTTGGCGGTTTTTTCGCTGTACGATGAAGAGCATTCCTATAAAGGTCAACAGTATACCCAAGGTCATACCCCAAAGAAGCTTGATGCGTTCCGATTCACGCATCATAGCGGCATTTTCGAGCAACAGATTTTTGTTTTCGAGCTCTTTCCTTTCGGTATCGTATTTTTCGCGCAATTCTTCCCTGATTTTTACGCGTAGCACTTCAGCATCTTCATAAAATTTACGATCCGCACTGTCCTTATCCGTTAGGATGAGCTGTGTGTCCCGTTCCTTTACCGCTTGGGCTATCTTTTCAAAATCGCCACCTAAATCTTCGGTAAGATACTCCAGTTGGTTCTTTTTAATAATACGCTTAATACGATCGACTTCTTCCACAGCGAGATCAAACTGTCCTCGCTGCACGTATATATTCGCGCGGTTTATCCGAGCATAGCAAATTGCCACGGGGATATTCTTTTCCTCGGTAATATGAATGGCTAGATCGGTATAACGTGTGCTCTTGTCCAGCTCATCGTTCTTTAGGTAGAGATAACTCAACAAAATATAGGAATTATACAGTTCTACGTCGGGAGCTTGCCGCTTACAAAAATCGACAGTCTCCAACAGGTAGTTGATTGCCTTAACCACATCTTCCTTACGCTCCGTATCCAGAGCGTGCTGGGCATGAATATTACCAATATTGGTACTGATATTGGCTTGTTGGTGCACATCTTTTATTTCCTTGGAGATAGCTAGAGCCTTTTCGTAATAGACCAATGCTTGTTCAGGATCGTAGCTCTTATTAAAAACATTACCGATATTTAAAAAAGAAGACATCATCCCCTGCTTGTCGTTTCTTCGTTCCCTAAGGTGGAGCACCTTGAAATGCGTAGAGATACTCTCGTCAAAATGGTTGAGCCTTAGTTCAATGACACCAAGCAAGTTTAAGAGCTCTATCTGTTGGTCTTCATAGTTTTGTTTTGTAGCAAGAGCATATCCCTCGCTTGCAATTTCTTTCGCTTCTTGCGGTGTCGATCGATATATTTCCGAGGCAATTTTATAATATGCAAGGATTTTGGCCGAGTCGCTGTCGAGCTTATCAAGACTTGCCTTCAACCTATCCCAACCATTGGTTTGGCTAAAGGATTTACATGCGAAAAAGGTAAAAATAAAAATTGCTAACGTTCTACTTAGGCTATTCATTCAAAGTGTTGTTTTCCTTTCTAGGTATATTCTGGATAAAAGTAATAAAAGTTGAAATATGTTCTTCTTATTTTAATTGTTCTTTTATTCGATCTGGGAACGATATCTCTCATTCGAATATCCTTATGCATTATCGAAAGGCGACAAAAAGACGTTAATTTTTGTTAACAATAACATTGTTTCAGTCTCTTTGGCATTAATGGCATCGCGATTGCCCTATGTACATGAAAGGTAAAAGTATCATTAAAATTATTAGTTTATGAAAACGAGTATTAAAATTTTAAGTCTGTTATTAATCACCTTGTTCACGTTTGCAGCATGTAGCAAGGATGACGATCCTTCAGATAACGATTTGTTTATCGGTAAATATGAAGGTTCCGTTTCTTTTTCCAGTTCAGATGAAGGTGAAACCGATGTGCCTGAAAAAGAAGGATCTGTAACGGTTGCCAAAGTAGGCAATAATTACACGTTTAATTTCTCTGACGGCATCCCTACATTGCGCGACATTGAAATGAAAAAAGGCGATAACAATACATTGATTATTGGCGATGGTCAAATAGGAACGATTAGGATTACCGCATCCACCCTAATTATCGCCTATAATAAAGACGGAAGAACATGGACAGCCAACTGTGAGAGGTAAGGATATAGGGCTGTCTGCAATAAAGAGGGGACTGTTTATTATGTTTGTTCCATACAAATATAGGAGACAGCCCCCTTTTCCTTTTTAAAAGAATTCTCAATATGGAGGTATAACATTTTCAGATAGCCAACAAATTGAAAAACCTCTTTTTAATATCTATTTTTACCGAATGGATATCACCAAAAGGTTTAATCGGATCGTGGCCATTTATTTTCAGCTACAGGCCAAGGCCGTAGTGAGGGCACAGGATCTGGCAGATCGCTTCGAAGTGAGCCTACGCACCATTTACCGTGATATTCGAGCCTTGGAACAGGCGGGCATACCCATCTATGGCGAGACTGGGACAGGCTATTCTTTGATGGAAGGATACAGGTTACCAGCCACCCGTTTTTCCCAGGAAGAAATTTTAAGCATGGCGGCCGCAGAAAAGTTGATGCAGAAATTTGTAGACCCGGACTTGTTCAAACATTTTGGTTCAGCCATCAACAAGATCAGATCCTATCTTCGATACAGCGAAAAAGTTGATATAACGCTGTTGGAAGAAAACATGCTGATGGGATCCATTGAAAACACCTTTAACGAAAAAGTACCTTCGGCCCTCTCCATACTCTTTGAAGGTATTGCCCAGCATAAAATCGTACAGATGGCTTACCAAAACAGCTCTTCTTCCGAGTTTTCCCGTCGGGAGATCGAACCTGTCGGTGTATTCCATCAAGGTAATTTTTGGTATTTCATGGCCTATTGCCATCTGCGGGAAGATTACCGGCAGTTTCGGATTGACCGTATTCAAGAAATCAAATTATCCAGCCAGGCATTCACCCAAGAGCATAAACCGCTTTCCCACTATTTGAACAAGAAAGAGGATATCCCAACAACGGCTGTCCGTATATCGGTTCCACGAGCGTTTGCCCGATATATGCAGTGGGATCGACACTATTATGGCTTTCTATCGGAGGAGATTAATGGCGACAACGTCATCATGACATTTAAAAGCCGAAATGTGGAAAACGAATTTGCCCGCTGGTACTTGATGTTTGCTGATCAATCCACAATCCTGGAACCCGAAGCGCTAAAAGAATATGTGAGAAAACTTATTGCGTCCATAAGAATAGTTTAATGGGCTTTGTGGAAGAAAGAAGCAGAAAAATTAACAAAACAATGGGGGCTGAAAACATCCCCATTGTTTTGTTAAACAGCGTCATTACCTAATACCTCTCCCAGAAAAAAGGAGGTTCAATACCCAAAGCTCTAAGGTATACGTAACCCTGCGCGCGATGATGTATTTCATTGTCCACAAAATAGAGCAGGTTACTGTAAATTGGGAATTTGTACTCGCCAAACAGATTATGCTCCACGTGAAAATCTTCTTCAGGAATTTGCCCGTATAACTCAATAATCTTCGGTGTATCGGCATCCCATTGGGCCAAAAGTTCATCTTTTGTCTGTAGCTTCAAATTATGGCTGTAGCCCTCTTCGTTTCTTTCGACAATACCCCTTAATCCGGGCTCGGCGATGGATAGCAACTCTTTGATCAAGTCCGCAAAAGTGCGCATGCCGCCTATTGAAAATTCGAAAAGTTCTTTTTCCGGAAATTTCTCCAATGTGCGACGTGTTAAGGTGCGGTGCCCTAGCCAATGCTGTAAAAACTCTTCTTTTGTTAAGATTGCTGTACTGTTCATGGTGTTAAAAAATTAATCAATAAATCTTTTTCGTTATTTCTTTCTTCAAAAGTAGCGCATGTTGTGACAACAGTGTGTCAGCAGTATTTTTTTTGAGTTTTTATTTTTGACACTACACCAGAAGCGATTTTTGGCATGTGTTTTGATAGTATTATTGTAATTCATAATTTTAGGTTAATAATTGGTTAGTTTAGTAAAATCCTAAGGCTCCCCGCCTTGGGATTTTTTTGTAAATATTTCTAGAAGAGACCTACACGCTATACAAACGTAACAATGCCAAAAAGAAAAAGCGTTCCAAAAAATCGGAACGCTTTTCTATCATATAAAAATGGTAAACTACTTGCTACTTTTCCAAGCCTTGGGCTACCAAGTCCTCCACATACGCCCGAACGTTGTCATCAGAGAAACGGGAAGTCACATCAAAGGCAAAGGCATGCACCAATAAGATTCGGGCAGCTTCTACGCCTATGCCGCGCGTGCGCAGATAGAACAAGGCTTCATCGTCGAACTGACCCATCGTGCAACCGTGCGAACACTTGACATCGTCAGCAAAAATCTCCAATTGTGGTTTGGAATAAACCGTGGATTTTTCACCGATCAACATATTGTTATTTTGCTGAAATGCATTGGTCTTTTGCGCATCTTCACGCACGAATATCTTACCATTGAACACGGCTGTCGATTCGTCCTGCGGAATGTTCTTATACCATTCGTACGATTCGCAATGTGGCTTCAAATGATCAACGATTGTATGGTTGTCCACAAATTGCGTTCCTGATGTCAGGTTGATACCGTAGAGGTGCGATTCCACATTTTCAGCATCTAAACGCACGTTGATATTATTCCTGACGAAAGAGGCGCCCGGTAAATTACAGTTATAATTATTATACAAGCTGTGTTGCTCTTGATACACCTCTGTATGCTGCAGGTAATGGCTTGTTGCATCCGCCACCTGAAGATAATAATGCTGTACTTTCGCATTTTCTTCGACCACAATCTCTGATACCTTATTATTCAGATTGCGAGCGGTCCCGTCTGCGGTAATGAAAGACTCTATAATTTCCACTGTAGCATATTGCTCAACCACGATGAGATTACGGGTTTGTGCAAAAAATGCTTGGTCTCCGGTGGCCACATGAATAATGTGTATCGGTTTTGAGACCACTTTGTTCGGGGCAACAGAAATATATACACCCGAAGTGCGCAAAGCAGTGTTCAACTGCACCAATATGTTATCCGACTTATCGGCGTGCTGTGCATAATGTTTCTGGAAGTTGGCTTCGGTATGCGCCTCTTCAATAGACTTAACCGTAACCCCAATCTCATCTTCCAAAGAAGAGAACGCCAAAACATACTGACCGTTCACCAAGACGATACGATGAGCGTCCAGCCCTGGTATATCGGCCTTCGTGATATCCAAATCATCAACTGTCACATCATTATTCAACAGATAAGGTGTGTTGACCAATTGATGCACATTGGTGTACTTCCATTCTTCATTTTTCACCGTCGGGAAGCCTTCTTGCTGAAAACGCTCAAAAGCACGGTGGCGAAGAGCGACCAAATGAGAAGGTTCTTGGACGGTTTCCAGTTCCTGAAAGGTAGAAACCAATTGTTGATATAATGTATCTGCAACTATTGTACTCATGTTATTTTCTGTCAATCTGCTGTTTAAATGCCCCATGTCGCAATGGCTTAAGCAGTTTGCGTGTCGTATTCTTTTAACCAATCGTAACCTTTTTCTTCCAGTTCCAAAGCCAATTCTTTCGGCCCGGTGCGCACAATGCGTCCGTTGTAAAGGACATGGACAAAGTCTGGCACAATATAATCAAGCAAACGTTGGTAGTGGGTGATGACCACAAATGCATTGTCTTCGGAACGCAACTGATTCACGCCATTGGCCACAATGCGCAAGGCATCGATGTCCAAACCAGAATCCGTTTCATCCAAAATAGCCAATTTCGGGTTTAGCATGGCCAATTGGAAGATTTCATTACGTTTTTTCTCACCCCCGGAGAAACCTTCGTTGAGCGAACGGTTGGCCAAATTGGCAGAAAACTCCACCAATTTCTGCTTCTCTTTGACCGTTTGCAAAAACTCTTTAGCTTCCATGGGAGGCAGTCCTTTGTACTCCCGGATATCGTTCACCGCTGTTCTTAAAAAATTGATGTTGGAAACACCAGGTATTTCCACCGGATATTGAAAAGCTAAGAACAATCCTTCGCGCGCGCGGTCTTCGGGAGCAAGGTCTAATAAATCAACACCATCCAGCAAGGCTGTGCCTTCCGTGACTTCATAGGAATCACGGCCTGCCAACACATTGCCTAACGTGCTTTTCCCTGCACCATTTGGCCCCATGATGGCATGGACTTCCCCAGCTTTTACTTCTAAGTTTAACCCTTTTAATATTTGTTTGCCTTCTACAGACGCGTGTAAGTTTTTTATGCTTAACATTTTCTAATTTGTAAATTGGGATAATTTGAAAATTTGAAAATGTATTTCAAAGTCTCAATTCTCTCTGTTTTATTTATAACTACTTCTTAATTTGTAAATTGGGATAATTTGAAAATTTGAAAATGTATTTCAAAGTCTCAATTCTCTCTGTTTTATTTATAACTACTTCTTAATTTGCAAATTGGGTAATTTGAAAATAATGTTCCAAAGTTCCAATTCCTTCTATTCTATTTCTTGCCTATCTTCGATGATATGATAATCTTATTTACAATATTTGCTATGTTTTCTATATTTTCTTTCAACCCTACCGGATTGGGATAAGATTTAGCATATGTACACAAATCTAACCAATATTGTGTTTCGTCTATCTCCTTTGCCGCTATTTTAAATTTGTGAATAAAATCGGCCTTACTTTCCGCATTCTGTGCCTCTCGGATATTTGCTCCTATGGATGTTCCTGACTTTAATAATTGATTGGCAATGACATATTTTCTCTTTTCTTCCAGTAACTCACAGTAATCAATGATGCATAGAGCGAAATCAAATGACAAACGAACAATTAAATTATCAGGATTCCTCATTTTCAAATTTTCAAATTCCTAAATTTTCAAATTTGCTACCCCACACTTCCTTCAAGAGAAATGGCCAACAATTTCTGTGCCTCTACAGCAAATTCCATTGGAAGCTGATTCAGGACTTCCTTGGCATAGCCGTTTACAATCAAGCCGACAGCCTTTTCGGAATCGATCCCTCGTTGATTGAGATAGAACACTTGGTCTTCGCCGATCTTGGAAGTTGTCGCTTCATGCTCCAGTTGCGCTGTTTTATTTTTGTTCTCGATGTAGGGGAATGTGTGTGCCCCACAGCGATCGCCGATCAATAATGAATCGCATTGCGTAAAATTCCGCGCACGGTCAGCGTGCGGACCGATCTTCACCAAACCGCGATAACTATTGTGGCTCAATCCTGCTGAAATACCTTTTGACACAATCTTTGAACGAGTGTTTTTGCCCAAGTGGATCATTTTCGTTCCTGTGTCGGCCACTTGCCTATTCCGCGTCATAGCCACTGAATAAAATTCGCCCACGGAATTATCGCCTTTAAGGATCACTCCCGGATATTTCCATGTAATGGCTGAACCAGTCTCTACCTGTGTCCACGAAATTTTTGCATTATCACCTTTACAGATACCCCTCTTGGTCACGAAATTGTAGATACCTCCTTTGCCATCTTTATCGCCCGGATACCAGTTTTGCACGGTGGAGTATTTGATTTCAGCATCCCGCTCTGCGATCAATTCTACCACGGCAGCATGTAATTGGTTTTCGTCACGCATCGGAGCGGTACACCCTTCCAAGTATGATACGTACGAGCCTTCATCTGCCACGATCAACGTCCGCTCAAATTGCCCGGTATTCTGTGCGTTGATGCGGAAATAGGTAGAAAGCTCCATCGGACATCTTACACCTTTTGGAATGTAAACGAAAGAACCATCGGAAAACACCGCTGAATTTAATGCGGCATAAATATTATCGGTTTGGGGCACAACTGTACCCAAATATTTTTTCACCAGATCAGGGTGCTCTTGTACCGCCTCGCCAAACGAACAAAATATGACACCTTGTTCTTTTAGCTTTTCACGAAACGTCGTCTTCACAGAAACAGAGTCAAACACCGCATCCACAGCAACTACGCCGGCCAATACTTTCTGCTCATCCAAAGGAATGCCCAGCTTTTCAAAGGTTGCCAACAATTCCGGATCTACCTCGTCCATGCTTTCCAACTGTTTTTTAGGCTTAGGAGCCGCATAATACGAAATATCCTGAAAGTCAACTTCTGGGTTTTTAAAGTTTTGCCAAGTGGGCATTTTCAAGGTTTGAAAATGTCGAAAAGCTTTCAAGCGCCACTCTAGCAACCATTCGGGCTCGTTTTTCTTCGCCGATATAAAACGGATCGTATCTTCATTCAGCCCTTTTGGGGCAATCTCCATTTCTATATCCGTTGTAAAACCGTATTTATATTCTTCGAGCTCCAGCTCTTTTAATAATTCATCGTCTTTGGTACTCATTGCTTTCCCCTTTCGTTAATGGGCAATCCCTTCCTCTTTTTGGACTACAAAGATACGATTTAATACGCAATAAGCCCCACATCCGAGCGGATTTAGCGTGCATTTTCAATAAAAAAAATGACAAACATCATTGTATATGCTTTTGGACGGTTTTTTGTTCTTCATTTTTGACAATAACATGATTTTGGATTGCTTTTCGGTACTTTAACACACTCATATACATAGAACTGACTGGTAAAAATCAGCTAACACAGAACGTCACTAGGCTCAACCCTGCGCCAGAAGAAAACCCCAAACTTGGAACCTTAAACTTGAAACTTCAAACACTTCTCTACTAAAAATAACGGCGATAAAGGTTGTACAGCACCTTCCTATCATAATCAGTCAGTATATCACTCACATCGGTGACGATAAACTTTCTTTTAAATGCGATAATGGTTGAACGCAGATTGCTCACATCATACCCTATGATACGCAAAGCATCCACATAGTTGAAATCCGCAGGGGGTGGGGTTAAATTATAGGTATCATACCACACGCCAAAGCCTCTTTCCGCCAATATTTGCCATGGAAAGAACACACTGGGATCATCTTTGCGGGTAGGTGCTACATCTGCATGTCCCAAAAAATTGGTAAAAGGAATTTGGTATTTCGTTTTCAATGTATCCAAAAGAGTGAGCAGGGCATTGATCTGTGGCTCCGGGAAAGGTTCTTTCCCGTTATTGTCCAGCTCGATGCCCAGCGAAACGGAGTTCATATCCGAAATCGTTCCCCACTTTGAGCGCCCTGCATGCCATGAGCGCAAATAATCATTCAGCATTTGCACCACGCGCCCGTCCTTCCCGATCACGTAATGGGCAGACACTTTCGTATGTTCCAATTGGAAGGTGCGTATCGTTTGATTAATATGGCTCTGCGCAGTGTGGTGAATAATCACGAAGTTGGGTTTACGGACATCATAATGGACGGCGGCGGCCCAATCAGCACTTTTATTAATCCCTTCACGCATCATAACCCCGACAGGATCCTCTGTCGTCGCTAAAGACGTCAATGCTACGGCTTTGATCGTATCCAACAGTTGCTTGGTATTTACCAAACGTTCAGGATCTGGTTCTATTTTTAAGGCATCCGGCTTTGCCAATACAGAAGCTGGTGATTGCAAAACCGGCTTTTTCTGTGTCCCACATCCCCATATTCCCAACAGCAATATCCCTAAAACAACCTTCCTCAAACTGCTTTATCTTGGTAATGTATAAGTAAGTCCCATTGCCAACGCCTGGCTATACTGTATTTTTGCTTTTGTATCCGGTTCAACTACCCAATCGTTATCATAGATCATTACCCCGTTAAGCGTCACATTGACCAATTTTGTTACTTTAGCACTTAAGGTCAAATCCAATCGATGGTCAGGCTTACCTAGTTCCTTATAGTCCGCGAATAGGTTGTAGCGAGATTTCAAATTAAGGTTTTCAGACAGGTTACGATCCAGATTTGCCGTAATCTGAAAGGCCAGATCATTTTTGACTCTTTCGCCCGGGGCAAGTCCGAATTTCGACTGATCCTTATCAATCGCGTTGTTCTCCGGATAGCGTTCGGCATACTCGGCTATGGTAAGCGGTCTGGAACGGTCGTTCAACATTAAAGTTTGACGGGCAGTACCTGTACCCAAACGCAAAGAAAATGTCTTGTCAGGTTTATATTCAAGACCAAACGATTCCGTAAAAACGCCCGGTCCCATAAAAGCCGTCTGTACATCATATACAATTTCTTCGCCATCCACTTTTCTGTAATTATAACCAAGGTCAAATTGTGATTCCAATGTCACGGATAGGTAGACCGCCCAATTTTTGGTAAAATTATAAGCCAATTTGTTATCCCAAAAAATCCGGTCATTATTTTTCTTGGCCAGTTGCTCCTTGTTCTTGATTTTCCCATATTTTAAATCTGTCTCCGTCACAAAACTGAAGCTGTTTTTGTTATACTCCGATTTGTGCCAAATTGTGCCAAGCAACGAAATAGAGTTCACGCCACCCGCACTCCAGTTATCACTAAATGAGGCTTGATTGGCGCTTACGCCAAACTTTGACCAATGCTTCCAATAATTCACCTTCAGTTCCATTTTAGGAATGGGAATCTGGATACGATTTAAGTTGGATATCGGTGCGTCAGTTTCCTTTACGAAGGTTGTATCCGGCTTAGCCCTTAAATCCTTCAGGTCAACCTGTGCAAAAACAGTTCCTGCACTAAACATGGAAACGATGAGGAAAAGTACTTTTAACTTTCTAAACATATCGTGTGCTAATTATTGTTTTCTAAATCTATTTCCTGCAATTTCGGCAAAAAGCGCAAGTTAGGATTTAATTTAAATATTTCATACTTGCTTTTGATATATGCGGTCAATTCATACGGAGAAGCCGTGAGCACAAAGGAATAAGAAGGCCTATAATTGCTCATAAAATTATCCAGATGCGTTTCTTTCAACCCCGTGAGATGGTGTACCAGATCACGGGTAAATTTGGAATCAATGATATTGTCTTCGTACTCTTTTTGGATGATTCTGGTCAATCGGCGCGCATGCTTGCCTTCCTTACTTAGCATATTGTACACAGCATCGATGCTTAGTCCGGCCCCTGTAGGCCCAACACTAAAAATACTTCCCGGATCAGCCAATTTATAAGCCTTGTCAAATTCTTCCCGACGTTCTCTTAAAATCAGATCTGGTGATTTTCGGGCGGTTACCTTCACCTCCGGAATATAAATGGCGGTACGTTCCAAGTAAAACAGCAGTACTTTTTGTTCTTTATAGACAATGGTATCGGAATGGTAGCCGTCTTTGCTAGCAATGACAGCATCTCCTACGTTGACCAACATATCAAACTCGCCTCTGGTATTGTTGTAGGTATTGGCCTTCGTCCGGTTGTTTTTGATAAAAACCTTGCCAATACGTTGGTTGGTATCCTTATCGAATACAATTCCCTGTACCATGCTCGTTTGCGCGCATAGATAGCCTGGAACCATCCAAAGGATGACAGAAGCAAATATGTACTTTAAACCGCTCACGCATGTAAAACTAACTTAAAGAACAATATCTTGCCAATATTTAACAATATTTATACAATTCAAGCTTTACTTGGAAATCACCAATAGCTGTCCCGCAGACAGTATATCGGTAGATAGACCGTTCAGTTGCTTTAATTGCTCCACAGTAACGCCATATTTTTGGCCGATGCTATAAAGGGTGTCGGAGGTTTTCACCTCATGTATGACCATAGCTACCGCACTTTTGAGTTTTTCTTCTGCCCTAGGAGGCTCTTGGACAGCCTTTTGTTCGATGATTTCTTCGACTTTCTCCTCTCTATGTATCTTGGCAATAGTAGACGACTCGGCCCTATCATATTGATAAAGTTCGTATCTTTCAATGAGATCTATCAGCAACTCCGGATAACGGGGATTGGTCGCATAACCGGCATCTTTTAATCCCTTGGCCCAACCTTTGTAATCATTTTTGTCAAGTGTGAACAATTGTTCGTAGCGTTTGCGAAGCAAAAACTGACTATGGTCCCGAAAAGACTGTTCAGGATTGTCATATACCCGGAAACAGTCATTAATATGGTCGTCTGGCCGGTTAACAGACCTACCTTGCCATGTGCCGCCACATTTGATGCCAAAGTGGTTATTGGCTTCCCGCGCGAGGTAGCTATTGCCATTTCCAGACTCTAATATAGCTTGGGCCAACTTGATGCTAGCCGGAATGCCGTACTGATTCATCTCAGCAATGGCAATATCTTTGTATTTGGCGATATATTGATTCCCAGTGGCCGAAGTGCTGTTTCCTGCTCTTGGTATTTCGCGATGGGGTGCCCGGGTAGAAGAGGGCGTTTGCAACACGGCTCTTTTTGAAGCACAAGATCCTAAAAAAAGGGCGATTACCAGCAACAGGAAAAAAGAATGTTTCATTTTTACAATACAGATCTATTCTCTATTGAAAGCGATGACGATGAAAGTCTTTGACGACGTTTCAAAGCATCAGAAGATACTTTTTTCTGATCTGCCAACATCTCGCTGTTTTGCAGATTGCGGAGGGTAAAGATGGTAAAATTTTCGGGCGAAATGTTTTTTTCCATTTCACGCAAAAGGATGTCCCCTGTTTCGGAAGCCTCTATGCGGGTAGCCAACATTTCTTGGGCTTTATTCGCCACGTCCTCATCTATCCTATCTAAATCATAACGATCGATGATAGACAGCACCTTGGCAGACCAATCTCTCGTTTCTGAATAACCCGATCGGGCAATGCCTTTTATCCAAGACTCATGGTCTTCATGGGCATATTTGTCAAAAAGCGGCGCTGTAGCTCTCCTTCTTTTGAGCAAGCCTACAAAATCCTGATAGGAATCTTTGACTGATTGGTAACCTTTATAAGCTGATCTAATCGTTTTGCTATTGTTTCTACCCTTAACACCAAAATGATTGTTTAGGTACTTGGCGATACGGCTGTTTCCATAAGCGCTTTCATGGATGGCAACACCCAAAATGACAGAAGCTGGCACTCCTGTTTCTTCCATCAACTGCGCCGCTATTCCTTTGTATTCATTGATATAGCTGCTCATTGAAAATTTTTGTGCAATGGTCGTTTGGACCGTAAACACAAACATCAGTAACACACAGAGGTATTTACCAATACTTGTCTTTTTTTGCATATTGTTGTTTTTAGTTCAACCATCACTTTTTGCGCAACACAAAAAGCCCGTCTCTGATTGGCAAGATGAGCTTTTCAACCCGATCATCCTGTGCCAACGCTTCATTTAATGCTTGTATTCCTTTTGTCTGGCTATCGGGATTGTCTGCGAGTACTTTCCCTTTCCACAACACGTTATCTACCAACAGCAAGCCACCTTTTGAAACCCTATCAACCAATGTCTCAAAATAATAGCGGTTTCTTTTCTTGTCTGCATCGATAAATACCAAATCGAATACACCTTCAATGCTTGGGATGACAGTCGCGGCATCACCTATATGGTATTTTATCCGGTCTGCGTAAGGAGAGGAATCAAAATATCCCTGCACACGTTCTTGTTGTTCCTCGTTGATATCGATCGTATGCAAAATCCCCTCTTCAGTAAGCCCTTCTGCCAAACACAATGTTGCATAGCCGGTAAAGGTTCCAATCTCCAAAATCTGCCTGGGCTTTACCAATTTAGACAACATCGAAAGAACTCTGCCCTGAAAATGTCCCGACAGCATATGTGGCATGGTTTCCTTCAGATAGGTTTCCCTGTTAATCCGTTTTAACAAGTCGTTTTCCGGGTCACAGGTACTTTCCAAGTACACATTTAATGCTTCCTCTTTTTCAAGCATAGCGACAAAAGTAAGCAAGCCACCTTATAAAGAAAAGAAATTTAACATAAATTAAACTTTATCAGGGTTTCCCAAAAGCCGAAAAAGGGAGGAAGAAAGAACCGGAAGGTATTGTCTTCTTTTGTCATTCCGTCAACGGGGAAAATTTATAAACATAAGATTTACAACACTTTAAATACCTATCTATATTCAAGGTGAAAAAATAAAGGTCGTATAGTTACCTTTCTAACGTCCTCATCTTTTTAGATTTTTTCACTAATCGAGCGAGGCCGTAATCAATCGCAAAAATTCCGATCGTGTAACATCGTTTTGAAAAGCGCCGGTAAATGCCGAAGTTGTTGTTACCGAATTTTGTTTCTGTACACCACGCATGGCCATGCACATGTGCTTGCACTCTATGACAACTGCTACACCGGCAGGTTTTAGTGTTTCCTGGATACAATCACGGATTTCATTTGTCAAACGTTCCTGTACCTGCAATCTTCGGGCAAAAACATCGACCACGCGGGGAATTTTACTCAGTCCCACAATATAACCATTAGGAATATAGGCAATATGTGCTTTCCCAAAAAATGGCAACATGTGGTGCTCACATAGCGAATACACCTCAATATCTTTTACAACGACCATCTGACTGTAATCTTCTTCAAACATAGCGCTGCGCAACACTTGGGAAGCATCAATGTCATATCCATGCGTCAAAAACTGCAAGGCCTTAGCCACACGTTCCGGGGTTTTCAACAATCCTTCTCGATTCGGATCTTCTCCCAAGGCTCGTAAAATATCTTGATAATGTTCAGCTATGCGCTCTACATGCCGCTCGTTGTATTGATCTATTTTGATATAACCATCTTGCTCTTCGCTCTCGAAAGATGTTAGATTGCTCATTTTGTCAAGTTAAAAATTAAAAAAATAACGTTTCAGCTAATCGCCAAAATACTCTACATAATTGTTTTCTGTTTCGCACAGTTTGACACAGTGAAGCTGCACGTGTTCCTTTTCAAAGGCCTCTTTCAATACTTTGAAAATCTCCATGGCAATGACTTCAGTGGATGCCTTTTTACCCAGCATAAAATCGACGTCCAAGTTCACGTTTTTATGGTCGAGCTTATGAATAACATGAGTGTGTATGATATGCTTCATCGATTTAAGGTCCATGACAAATCCAGTTTCCGGATCCACGTTGCCTTTAACCGTCACAAACAGTTCATAGTTATGCCCATGCCAATTGGGGTTGGAACAGTTTCCAAAGACAGCTTCGTTCTGTTCTTGCGACCAATCTTCCCGAAAAAGCTTATGTGCCGCGCTAAACCGTTCGCGCCTTGTGATGTAAACCATAGAACAAAGATAGTGGTTAAAAACTATATTTTATAACCCCCTTTGGAGGCTATTGTGTCTACACAAGTATAAAGCTATAGATTAGATGCCATATAGCAGTACGCATACATGTCC
>JBEBRE010000065.1:0-16898 GCA_040394995.1 Sphingobacterium wenxiniae | reverse complement strand
GTCATCTTCCACTCGGTAAACTTTTGATGTTGGCTGTCTTCATAGTTGTTGAGACATTCCCAATATGAGATATCACGTAATTTGCTGTCAATCTCCTTGTGCAATACGACTTGTGATCCAACTGGCAGGTATACAGTTACCCGTACATATTGATCTCTGTCTAAAGCGTGGTTCTTTAGTAAGAAATGGCTGGGGAATAATATCGTATTTCCCTCCTGAACGGCTTCGTAAGCAATGTTTCCGGCACGTTCGGCAGCGAGATTGTATGTGCGCCCCTTGGCCGAATAATTGTACTGGATATAGGGTTGGCTAAGGGAATCGATACTTTCAAAATAGATGCCTATATTAGAATGTAAATGTTTGCGAAGATCCTTACCATCGATTTGGATATTAAATTTGGACTTCAACGAATCTTTTTCATTGGCGTCGAGCACTCGGACATCCTTTTCTGTAAAATGGTAAACCTTTTGCACATTGACATTTCGTTGCACGTTAATAGTGCTTTTCTCCCGAAAATCTTGTGCGGCATCCACCCCATAATAAATAATACCCACGATAGAAACGATCCAAGTGGCAAACATCGTTAAAGATAAATAATTGTTAACCTTGTCTGCCTTAAACAATATTCTGATCAACCATAAAAACAAGGCTATGAGTGGAATGAGAATTGCCAAAAAGCCAAAGGTAAGAGCAATAATGGCATCACTCTTGGCCATGATTTCCAAAGGCGGAAAAACAATAGGATTTTCCAGGCCAAATATGTTCATTAAATTAAACACATAGACGATAAATAACCCTAAGATGCTTAATCCGGTAAAGATGAGTATAATCCATGCAATGGACTTTCCAATAAAACCAAGACAACCACTAAGCGCATTTCCGGCTGTACGTGCACCGCGACTAATGTGCTCGCCGGCTCCTGAAAAATTTTCAGAAAAACTCTTCACTTCTTCTTCAAAGGATTTTTTAAAATTCTGCAAGTTAGGAGCTTCGCCACGCATAGCCATTTTATCAGCTCTGGTTTCGGCTTCAGGCATCACAATCCAGAGAATAACATACACCAAAAACCCAGAACCTCCGATCAGCACGAATAGTACCAGAAGAATACGAATCCAACGGGGTTCCATACCAAAATAATGTGCCAAACCACTACACACGCCCCCCAGAATCTTATCATCGGGATCGCGCATCAGTTTCCGTCCGAAGTGCTCGGCAGAAGACGTGTGGGGTTGCTTTTCAGGCGATTGAAATTCACCTTCGCTTTCTACACTTTCTTCGAAATCGCTCACCCGCCCCATCTGTGTAATGACGTGTTGCACATCTTCTATATTAATGACCTCTTTTCTGCCCGTTTGGATACGCTCGCTGAACATCTCGGCGATACGGTTTTCAATATCTTCCAATATCTCTTTGCTTTCGGCTGTATTTCCGAAATGCTTCTTGATGTCGATCATATATGATCGGAGTGTCTCGTATGCGTCTTCTTCGATATGGAAGACAATACTGTTTATGTTGATGATAATGGTCTTGTTCATGACTTTGTTTGATATGTTAGATGAGTTGCCTTATTATTTATTTCTACCAGCCAGAGATGTCTCAACGGCGAATACTAATTCTCGCCAAGTGATATCCAGTTTTTCCAAAACGTTTTGTCCTTCTTCTGTGATTTGGTAATATTTGCGCGGAGGACCGGATGTGGATTCTTGCCAGTTATAACTCAGCAGACCGTTGTTTTTCAACCGCGTCAGCAATGGATATAATGTACCCTCCACCACTAGCAGCTGCGCTTTTTTCAGCTCGCTGATGATATCTGAGGCATAGATCTCCCCTCGGGAGATTATGGAAAGGATACAGTATTCTAATATCCCCTTCCTCATTTGGGTCTGTGTATTTTCAGCTATCATAACAATACAAAGATATATGTTTTGTATTGTACTATGCAATACATAGTACTATAAAAATTTTAATGTTTTATATAAGTTATTGATTATAAAGAATATAATTTTTAAATAGTTTGTTGAAAAAATGATTTATACAATCTTATTTTGAAAAATAAATGGGTATTCTTTTTGAATCTTCATTTATTAATACGACTTTTAATGCGCATGTTGAAATATATATTTAACTATTCATGGGCAATTATTTGGGGCCTTATCGTATTGGTATTGATGGGCATGCCGTCGCCAGACCTTCCAAGAGTACGATTTTTTGAAGGGTTTGATAAGCTGGTTCATTGCGGATCCTTTTTTGTTTTTACGGTTTTATTGCTATTAGGAAGTATTAGGCAATCCAAAAGAAGAGCGTCTAAAATCAAGACAGTCGTATTTACAGCACTTGTTGCGGGCGTATTCGCCTTTCTTACAGAAGGGGTTCAGTTGTATTTGGAGATGGGGAGGATGGCTGATTGGTGGGATATTTTTGCGGATTTTGTTGGAATTGGCATGGCGCTTTTTGCATATTTACTTTTACATCATAAACGAGCAACATATTCATGAACGAAGTGACGAACTTATTTGTCATGTTGATGAGAGGAGATATCTTATAGGCGTTTTGTTACATCCTTCTATATGTTGGGATAACAAAAGAAAGCGACATGAGAAGAAAAAAGTTCATTTTTAGGAAAACGAAAGACCATACACATATTATTAACCGAACTTAGGTTGATAAAAACATATTGAGCGGATAACTTAACGCTCTTGTCTAAAGGGAAATATTTTTTGACTAATAGGATACAAAATATGAATAAGCAAAGATTATTGTATTTGTTTATCGCCTTACTGGCCTGCTCTACTTTAAATTCCTGCTCGATCTTCAAGAAAGACTGTGGATGTCCCTCAGCATATGGTGGCAAGCAAAAATAGATTAAGCAATAGCCAATGTTGCCACCGA
The DNA here is from genome assembly GCA_040394995.1 of Sphingobacterium wenxiniae. Lineage (GTDB taxonomy): Bacteria > Bacteroidota > Bacteroidia > Sphingobacteriales > Sphingobacteriaceae > Sphingobacterium > Sphingobacterium wenxiniae_A. The sequence goes on along the minus strand of JBEBRE010000065.1, from coordinate 14,009 downwards.
TACCTTACAACTCGTAGAATCCTTTATTGTTTTTACAGCAGAAGCAATTGTAGCGCCTGTGGTCAGCACATCATCCACCAATAAGATATGCCGATCGCGTAGTTTTTCGGGGTATAAACAAGCAAATACATTTTCCACATTGTCGTACCGCTCTAAACGGTGCTGGGATGTTTGGCTGGAAGTGTGGACCAATCGAACAAGGCTTTGGGTATCTACTGGTATATCCATCATTTTGGAAATACCGAAGGCGATATGCTCGCTTTGGTTATAACCCCTTGTACGTCGTTTCTTTTTATGGATTGGAATGGGGATGATAAGATCTATAGTATCGTAGAACGGAGACAGTAACAATTGGCGACCGAGCATTTCTCCGAAAAATTGTCCTATCTCATATCTTCTTTGGTATTTTAGCTTATGAATGATAGACTGTACCAATGAAGATTTTTCAAAAGAAAGGTAGGAAGTGGCCGTCTTGATGTCAGCCTTGCCTCTTAACCGTTTTGTCGCTTCATTTTCAGCAAACAGATGATAATCGTTGATCGGCAAGTGATATAGACAGGAAGCACACAACAGATGTTCTTGATGGAGCAGAACTTCATCGCAGGCCACACACAGCGGAGGGAATAATAGTGAAACAAAACCATCCCAATACTGACGTATTTGCATATAAACCACAGTTGATCTTATACAAACTTAGTGAGATTTACTTTTGTTTGCAATGTCTAAAAGCTGGATTTATGTATGTTAAAAGGCGTTAGGAAAACGTGGTACCTTAGTTTTCAGCTATTTGTTGATCTTTTTCTTTAATGGCCAATTGTCCACAAGCGGCATCGATATCCTTTCCACGGCTTCTGCGTACATTGGTAATAATTCCCTGTGCCCGAAGATAGCGGGCAAACAAGTCAATTTTATCTGCCTCGGCATTAGTAAAATCGGCCAAAGCAATGGGATTGTATTCGATGATATTAACTTTGCAGGGTACATGTTTGCAGAATCGGGCCAGCTCTCGCGCATCTTCCAACTCATCGTTGAAATTATGGAATACAATGTATTCGTAGGTTACTGGGTTTTTGGTTTTGGCGTAGTAGTACTTCAGTGCATCCGCGAGAGCCTTTAGTGAGTTTTGTTCATTAATAGGCATGATCTCGTTGCGTTTATCGTCGTTAGCGGCATGTAACGATAGCGCCAAGTTAAAACGAACTTCATCATCACCCAGTTTTTTAATCATCTTGGCGATACCGGCTGTCGATACCGTGATTCGCTTAGCGGCCATGTTCAATCCATCCGTAGCAGTAATGCGCTCTACCGATTTTAGCATGTTGCTATAGTTTAACAACGGTTCGCCCATGCCCATGTACACAATGTTGGTTAAGGGCTGTTGATAATTATCTTCGGCCTGTTGTGCGATCAGCACCACCTGATCGTATATTTCGTCTGCGTTGAGGTTGCGCTTGCGATCCATATAGCCAGTTGCACAAAATTTACAGGTTAGGCTACAGCCTACTTGCGAGCTGACACAGGCTGTCATGCGCTCCGGCGCGGGTATTAACACCCCTTCGATCACGTTGCCGTCATAGAGGGTAAAACTGCTTTTGATGGTTTTGTCGGCACTGATCTGTGATTGGCGTACTTTTACGGCATGAATGGCAAAGTTTTCTTTCAATTTCTCCCGCAAGGGCTTGCTTAGATTGCTCATTTCGTCAAAATCTGTGCACGATTTTGCCCAAAGCCATTCGTATATCTGCTTTGCCCGAAAGCCTTGCTCACCCATTTGCACTAGTTTTTCCTTTAGCTGTTCTAAAGTTAAACTTCTGATATCTATTAATTTACTTTGCACTACCACCATGCAAAGATACGGCAAAATTGCCAACCATCATACAGCAGTCAACCTGTTTGTGCTTTATCCGGAATTTTGATAAAAAATCTTATGGGTAACGGTTATCCTTTAAGACATTTCAAAAACGAAAAAGGACGCATGAGCTCATCCTCATGCGTCCTTTTTATATGAACGTTAGCCGAAAAAACTATTGAAATTTCTTGGCATTAACTTTTCTCTCATTTTCCGAAAGATAGATTTTGCGCAGGCGAATAGATTGTGGTGTTACCTCGATATATTCATCCGCTTGGATATACTCCATGCATTCTTCCAACGAAAATTTGATGGCAGGCGCAATACGCACGTTATCATCCGAGCCAGAGGCACGCATATTAGTCAATTGTTTTCCTTTGGTCACGTTGATGGTCAGGTCATTATCCCGGATATGCTCTCCTAAAACCTGGCCTTCGTATATTTCTACACCGGGATCAACGAAGAAACGGCCACGATCCTGCAATTTATCAATGGAATAAGCTGTGGTTGTTCCGGTGTCCAAAGAAATCAATACACCTGCTAAGCGCCCGGGGATAGTGCCCTTCCATGGCTCGTAGCCTTTCAAACGATGTGCCATGACGGCCTCTCCTGCTGTTGCGGTCAATACGTTGTTACGTAAGCCGATGATTCCACGGGAAGGGATGGAAAATTCTAAGTGTTGCATATCACCCTTACTTTCCATTATCAACAATTCGCCCTTACGCTGTGTCACCAATTCGATAACTTTCCCCGAAACATCTGCCGGCACATCCACGACGAGCTCTTCAATAGGTTCACATTTTACGCCGTCGATTTCTTTCACAATAACCTGTGGTTGACCAACCTGTAGTTCATATCCTTCACGACGCATGGTCTCGATCAACACAGACAGGTGAAGAATACCACGGCCGTATACCAACCAAGCATCTGGAGATTCGGTAGGTACAACCCGAAGAGCCAAGTTTTTCTCCAATTCTTTTTGCAGACGGTCATAAATATGACGTGATGTCACAAACTTTCCTTCTTTTCCGAAGAACGGAGAGTTGTTGATAGTGAACAACATATTCATTGTTGGCTCATCGATGCTGATAACCTCCAATTGTTCTGGATTCTCAAAATCGGCAATCGTATCACCGATTTCAAAGCCTTCAATACCGACTACTGCACAAATATCTCCAGCATGCACTTCTGATACTTTCACTTTTCCCAAACCTTCGAATAATTGCAATTCTTTTACACGGGATTTCACGATTTTGCCATCACGCTTCACCAACGATACGGGTTGATTCTCTTTTATTGTGCCACGAGATACACGACCGATAGCGATACGACCCACAAAAGTTGAATAATCCAAAGAAGTAACCTGCATTTGCAATGTTCCTTCGGAGACCTTAGGCGCAGGAATATGGGTAATGATAGCATCTAACAATTCAGTGAAGTCTGTCGTGGGTTTTTTCCAATCCGTAGACATCCATCCTTGTTTAGACGAACCGTAAAGTACAGGAAAGTCCAATTGCTCTTCTGTGGCCCCCAAATTGAAGAATAGGTCGAACACATTTTCGTACACTTCTTCCGGACGGCAGTTTTCTTTATCTACTTTATTGACGACTACAATAGGTTTGATGCCCAAAGCCAACGCCTTGCCGGTAACGAACCGCGTTTGTGGCATGGGCCCTTCAAAAGCATCTACCAAGAGCACAACGCCATCAGCCATCTTCAACACGCGCTCTACTTCGCCTCCAAAGTCGGCGTGGCCAGGAGTGTCGATAATGTTGATCTTGGTGTCTTTATATTTGACCGATACGTTTTTGGACACGATGGTGATACCACGCTCACGCTCCAGGTCGTTGTTATCCAGAATCAATTCTCCTGTGTTTTCATTTTCCCGAAACTGATTGGTATAGTGTAGGATTTTATCAACGAGGGTGGTTTTACCGTGGTCGACGTGTGCGATGATCGCAATATTTCTGATATTCTGCATTGAGCAATAATGTGTTATAAAAAAATTGAGGTGCAAAGATAAATATTTTGCACCTCAATTTTTAGTATTTTATGTTATTATTTTTTGAAGTCTTCCTATCCTTTTGTTTTTTTGCTTAGCGGGTATTTACTTTTCTAATAAACAACCCCAAGTTGCTAGCATTTTTCTGGATAGAAAAATTTAAATAGACAAAGGCCCATTGTCAACGGATAAAGTTTCACGATCCCTTATCACGAACCATTTTTAAATCACCCCGAGTTCTTTCCCTACTTTGGTAAAAGCAACAATGGCTTTATCCAAATGTTGCTTATCGTGCCCTGCAGAAATTTGTACTCGGATGCGTGCTTTGCCCTGTGGTACTACCGGATAGTAGAATCCAATGACATAGATCCCTTCTTCGAGCATTTTAGCCGCAAATTCTTGTGCCAGCTTGGCATCATAAAGCATTACGGGAACGATTGGGTGGAAACCCGGCTTGATATCAAAGCCAGCCTCAGACATCTTCTCTCTAAAATATTTGGTATTGCTTTCGAGTTTGTCACGCAGTTCAGTTGTTTCACTCAACATATCCAACACTGCGATGGAGGCTCCGGCAATGGCAGGGGCCAATGTGTTGGAAAATAGATATGGACGCGAGCGTTGGCGCAACATGTCGATGATTTCTTTCCTGCCAGATGTAAAGCCACCAGAAGCTCCCCCTAGCGCTTTCCCCAATGTTCCTGTAATGATATCTACGCGATCAATCACATTAAACAGCTCATGTGTTCCACGGCCTGTTTTGCCGATAAAGCCCGAACAGTGTGATTCATCAATCATGACCAATGCTTCGTATTTATCTGCCAAATCGCAGATTTTATCCAACGGAGCTACTGATCCGTCCATAGAAAAGGCACCATCAGTAACGATTATTTTGTGGCGTGCGCCGGAAGCTGCTTTCAGCTGTACTTCTAAATCATCCATGTCGCAGTTTTTGTAGCGGAAACGCTGTGCCTTGCAAAGACGTACACCATCTATAATGGAAGCGTGGTTTAGCTCGTCCGATATAATGGCATCTTCCGAACCAAAAAGCGGTTCAAAAACCCCGCCGTTGGCATCGAACGCTGCGGCATACAATATCGTGTCATCCGTGCCTAAAAATTTGGAAAGCTTCACTTCTAGTTCCTTGTGTATGTCTTGTGTTCCACAGATAAAACGTACCGACGACATGCCGTAACCGTGGCTATCTATGGATTTTTTTGCGGCTTCAATCACCTTTGGATGTGAAGACAGTCCTAAATAGTTATTTGCACAAAAGTTGACAACCTCTTGTCCGGTGCTGACTTTGATATCTGCACCTTGGGGTGTCGTAATGATGCGTTCGTCTTTATATAAGCCTGCCTCTTTAATGATGGCAAGCTCTTTTTCCAATGCTGGTTTTAATGTTTTGTACATGATATTAAGTAAAAAGTCAAAATTAAAAAGCCAAAAATGAACGTGAAAGAGCCTAGTTTTTTCCGTCCACATGCTAAGATAAGGGTATATTTTTATAATAAGTAAACGAAATCGATTGTTTGAAATGAAAAAAGGGCTTCAGCTGTATACATGCTTCCCTAAACCGTTCATAATTCCAAACGGGCTGTACGAAGTCGCTCGAAGGTTCGTTAAAATCTTTTATTGGAAGCACAATACCCTACTTCATTTGGTGGGCCTACCAAAGGAAAATCTACAAATTCCTAAAACAAGTTCGAGACGGGTAATACTTCCCGAGGAATGACAAACGACAAAATGCAATTTTGATACGCGGTTAAATCTGTTTTGTCGTATACAAAAATAGTTTTACTTTTGAGGGCTAACATCAGGCAATGAGTATGAAAACAGCATATATTTTTCCGGGTCAAGGTGCCCAATTCGTTGGAATGGGACAGGACTTGTATAATCTTAATGAAGAAACCAAAGCGTTATTTGAAAAAGCCAATACCATTTTGGGTTTCCGTATCACCGATATTATGTTTTCGGGCACGGACGAGGATCTGAAACAAACGAATGTAACGCAACCTGCAATCTTCTTACATTCGGTCATTTTAGCCAAGGCCTTAGGTGAAAAGTTCCAGCCTTCTATGGTCGCAGGCCACTCTTTAGGTGAATTTTCAGCACTGGTCGCAGCCGGAGCTTTATCTTTTGAAGATGGTTTAAAATTGGTCTCCCAAAGGGCTAATGCTATGCAAAAGGCCTGTGAGGCACAACCGTCGACCATGGCAGCTATTTTGGGATTGGATGATGAAACTGTGGAGCGTGTGTGCGCACAAGTAGAAGATGTGGTCGTGGCCGCTAACTACAATTGTCCAGGTCAACTGGTTATCTCGGGAACGATTGAAGGTATTGACAAAGCTTGCGCTTTGTTAACAGAAGCCGGTGCAAAACGTGCCTTGAAATTGAATGTAGGCGGTGCTTTTCATTCACCGTTGATGGAGCCGGCAAAAGTAGAGTTGCAAACAGCCATTGAGGCGACATCGATCAGCGCTCCGATATGTCCTATTTACCAAAATGTGGATGCCAAGCCCTACACCGATCCTGTGGCGATTAAAGCAAACCTCATTGCCCAACTGACCGGTGCCGTACGTTGGACGCAGACGGTACAAAATATGTTAGCTGACGGTGCCGAAGCTTTTGTGGAAGTCGGTCCGGGAAATGTGTTGCAAGGTTTAGTAAAAAAAGTAGACCGTAGTGCACAGACGTCTGCCGCGGGCTTAGTATAGCAATTTTTATAAAAAGGGGGGGCTATCCAAACGGATAGCCCCCCCTTTTTATATCTCTGCCTGCTGTTCTTTTGCAGGGAATTTTTTATGTTTTCTTTTGCTGATTTTCTCAATGTTTACCGGTTGGGGAACTTTAACATAATATCCCGTTCCGTCATATTCCCTTTTGCGTGGATGCTCCATACAAGCCTCTGAGCAACAACCGTTCATTTTCCAGCCACATTCATCACATTGCGTGAAATGTTCGTTGCATTCGGGGTTTGCACAGTTGATCATTTTGGGTGTAATCTTACCGCAGTTTCTACATGTAGAGACAATAGTTGGGTTTACTGAATTAACGTCTACCGTTACCCGATTGTCAAATACATAGCATTGGCCTTCAAAATCCTTTCCTCCGGCTTCCTTACCATATTTGATAATGCCGCCATGCAACTGGTAGACTTCTTCAAAACCTTCCTTTAACAGAAGGGCCGAAGCTTTTTCACACTTAATTCCTCCTGTACAATAGGTCAGGATTTTTTTGCCTTTGTACTGTTCCAGCTCTTTCACTTTTTCAGGAAATTCACGGAAGTTTTCAATATCCAAGGTAACGGCGTTCTTGAACCGGCCTACGCTGTGTTCATAATTGGAGCGGACATCGAGCACCACAACATCATGCCGGTCTTTCATCTCCATAAATTCCACAGGCTCCAAATGGACTCCTGTTTGCTCATTAGGGTTGATTACTTTCGGGTCACGCAGTCCAGAGTGGACGATCTCCGGTTTGTAACGACAATGCATTTTGATGAAAGAGGGCTCGTCCACCTCATCGATTTTAAATTCTGTTTTGGCAAATCGTTCATCCGCGTGCACAGTTTCCATGTACACTCTACAAGCCTCGGTTGTGCCGGAAACTGTCCCGTTTAACCCTTCATCAGCGACAATAATGCGGCCGACTAAGCCAAGGGATTTACAAAATGTTAAATGATCTGTCGCAAATTGTTCTGCGTTCTCGATGGGGCTGTAACAATAATACAGCAATGTTTGGTATGCACTCATGTTCATTGATACCGCTGCAAACGGCGTTTAATGTTAAAAAATAAATTCCGATACAAAAATAGCGAAAAAAATTAAATCAAAATTGATAGAGATCACTTTCTATTAAGGTATGGTGCTAAGCCCAATTTGGGTAGCAAAATAGATCGTATGTTATTTAGGACATTCTATATAAATAAGATGCTATTAATAGCTATATACCGTAAAAAAGCTTCAAAATAATACTTTTATTGTACGATCACGTTTTTGGCTCGGAATTTGCTAGTGTTCCGTGCTCTGTGGCGGAATTACTACAAACACGTACAGTTTTGAATAAATGGAAGGGTTTAAACGAGGCCTCCAAAGAGAGCGGAAGAAAGATTATTTCATCTAAATTGTAGCTTTTATGATTAGACTTTATTACAATTTTTCCAGACTACCTCATATTATTAAGATGGCGTTTTTGAGTATGTTGCTGTTGGCTATTTCAATCTTTTTACTTATTGCCATTGAAACATCCGGAAAAAGCCAGAGAGCTGTCTATCATCCCCAGATAGGTACAGGTATCCATGGCTAATAGCTGTTTATTCGTTTGGTAGATCGGCCGTATGATATTTAAGATTATGGCATGGATTTTACATTACTATTTTGAATTAGATTTTTTATATCCGGAAAGAGTAGTATTTTTGCCAACGAAAAATGTGGATTGATTTGCGTAGGGCAATAGACAAATTGCCGAAGGAGATTGCAACCACAGTAAAAAAGTGCTAAAACCAGAATAAAAACGTTTTTCCACTTCTACTTTGTTTTTATCTCCCCGCGTAAAATCGAAAATATTGAACGCAAGAAATGGCATATTTATTTACTTCAGAATCGGTGTCAGAAGGACATCCAGATAAGGTGGCAGATCAAATTTCTGATGCCTTAATTGATAATTTTTTAGCTTGGGATGAGGATGCTCGCGTAGCTATCGAAACATTGGTTACGACCGGTCAAGTTGTTCTTGCGGGTGAAGTAAAATCAAACATCTATTTGGATGTACAAAAAATTGCTCGGTCTGTGATTGAGAAGATTGGTTACACCAAGTCTGAATATATGTTCGAGGCGAACTCCTGTGGTGTTCTTTCGGCTATTCATGAACAATCAGCAGACATCAATCAAGGTGTCGATAGAAAAACAAAACAAGAACAAGGTGCGGGCGATCAAGGTATCATGTTTGGTTATGCCAATAACGAAACGGAGAATTATATGCCTTTGGCCTTGGACGTTGCGCATCGACTTTTGTTTGAACTATCGGCTTTGCGTCGTGAAAACAAGGAGATCACTTATCTTAGACCTGATGCTAAGTCGCAGGTAACGTTGGAATATAGTGATGATCACAAGCCACAGCGCATTGATACGATTGTTATTTCTACTCAGCATGATGAATTTGATACCGAATCAGCTATGTTGGGAAAAATAGAATATGATATCAAAAACATCTTGATCCCGCGTGTTAAAGCGCAGCTGAAACCCGAATTGCAGGCGTTATTTAACGATGATATCAAGTTCCACGTGAATCCTACTGGAAAATTCGTTATCGGAGGGCCACATGGTGATACTGGGTTAACGGGCCGAAAGATTATCGTAGACACCTATGGCGGTAAAGGCGCACATGGTGGAGGTGCTTTCTCTGGTAAGGATCCTTCAAAGGTGGATCGTTCAGCAGCCTATGCTACACGCCATATTGCAAAAAATCTAGTTGCAGCTGGTATAGCTGACGAAATTCTGGTGCAGATATCTTATGCGATTGGTGTGAAAGATCCAATGGGCATCTATGTAAATACCTATGGCACAAGCAAGGTAAAGCAAACAGATAGCGAAATTGCTAAGAAAATTGCTGAACTGTTTGACATGACACCGTATGGTATTGAAACCCGGTTGGGACTGAGAAACCCTATCTATTCGGAAACAGCAGCTTACGGACATATGGGCAGGACCCCGAAAAAAGTAATCAAGACATTTGAAAATTCCAATGGTGAACAAAAGACCCTTGAAGTGGAGCTGTTCACTTGGGAAAAATTGGATTACGTAACGCGTATCAAAGAAGCCTTTCAGCTATAATAAAATAATTTAAAAAATATAAAAGAGTAAGACCGAAATCCAATCTGGATTTCGGTCTTACTCTTTATTCCTTACTCAAAATTGTTGTAGATTGATTACAAAAGTAGTATTGAAATCATTCTTTACCTTAATGATTCCACCCACTTTCTTCGGAGCTTCTAGACCAAAATCTTCAAAGCAAAAATCGCGTGTTCCCTTTAACTGGTATTTTCCCTCTGAAATCTGTGAAAAGACAAGCGGGATGCTAAACTCTTTTTTCTTTCCTGCTAATTCAATCAGCACCGTTCCATTGACTGTTTGGGCCCTTTTAGAATCGAAGGGAAGTTGGTCTAGCGACTTGAAATGTACCGTCATTTGCTTGTAAGTGTCTTCTTTCAGCGTTTTCCTCAAATCGTTGGTTAACACCCGATGCTTGCAGTCAAATTCGGCTACATTTACCTTTATCGATCCTTCCATCTTCACCTTGTAATCAGAAAGAATAAAGAGCCTTAAAGGTGTGACACCGGCAGGTCTATTTACTTTACAAGAGAATTTGTTGACATTTGAACTGCCGTTGATCAAGATGTAGCTTTCGGAGAGAATCTGGAAAGTATATTCTTTTTTTGGAGCGGTATCGAGCACATCAAATCCGTACCATAGGATGGAGAAACATGATAGGATGATATAAGTCAAGATCGTTTTCATACTGTTTCTCCAAATACCCCTAAAGAAGGGAAGAATAGGGCTTTTTGATGGTGATAGGATAGAAAAAGGACTCATGTTGATACCGTTTAATGAATAAGAAAAGGCTGAAATAGCCACTGTCATCCTTGTTGACTAACAGTGGCTGTCTTTAGCATTATTTCTTAGAAAGAGATGGCTGCTTGAAGCACTACTCCATTGAATTTACCGTTGTGACGGTAATCTGTATTTGGGAAATCTGAATATTTTTGGTTTACATATTCACCTTTCATTACGATGTTCTTCGTTAAGAACCAGCCTGCACCTGCAGCAAAGCGATCTACTTTAACGTCTTGGATATCTGTTCCCATTAATATTTCGGAGTTTACGATGTTGTATCGCAAGCCAAGGAACAAGTTTTCATTGGTTCCGAAGCGGTAGATACCTTCTGCTGCATATTGGCTTGTTGCTCTATCCTTTGTATCCGCCTCGGCATTCGAGCGTCCGTTTGCAAACTCCGCAGTACCGAAGAACTCAAGCCCTTGTGCTTTAGCAAATGCGTTGAACATAAAAGCTGTCAATTTTCTGTTGAGACTGGCATCAAAACGACCTGATTTGTACATTGCTGTTCCAGCCTTTGCAGCTCCTCCGGTGTAATATTGTTCCATTACGTTTGTGTAATTGGAACCTGTACGGTCTCCGGCGTATAGTGTCAAGCCTGATCCGTTTGTTCCGGCATTGTGGTACAATGAACCTGTGAAACGCAACCTCAAATCGTCATTCAACTGCTTGTCCCAACCTCCTTTTAGATACACGGATGGATTTCTTTTATCAAAACCATTGGCAGTAGGGGCCGCTTCCATTACGTGGCCTTGGATCATCCCGTTGCTCACACCGACCATACCGATCCAGTTATTTTTCTGAGCGTATACCTCGGCAGCGATTTCTGTTGCAAAAGCATCCATGATATTGCCTTCGATGAACGGGCTGTAAGACGTATGGCCACCGTCAGGTCTGCGGAAGTGGGCATCACCATAGTTGATTTCCATATGCCCCGCTTTGATTGTTACAATTTCACTGATTTTATCCCATATTTCACCTTTAAATGGAATTTTGTCCACTTGTAGATAACCACCCTTTACCCAAAATTCATTGTGGTGTTTAGAAGCCATATAGTTTGCCAAGTGAAGGCGTATACCGTCAGCAAGTTGAGCATCGATGTACAAGTTGGCTTGAGGCAAGCTGAAGCCTGGAGCCAATTTTGGTAACGCATTGGCTTCTTTGGCATCGAAGTCATTGTTCAATGCTTCCGGATTTTCGTTTTTAAGTGACTGAAACTGCAAAGAGAAACCTGCACCAAGGCTGAATTTACGACCTGTATATTCTTTGTTCAAGTCTTCTTTGGTTGTTTCGAACATATGTAGACCTCGTTTGTCATAAGGTCTAAAGAAGTTAGGTTCGCCATAGGTGGCAATTCCTCCTTTATCTTTTTCGTCTTCCTCTTGAGCAAAAGTTACAGCAGGCAATGCTAAAGTAGCAATCCCTATTGCCAATGCCAGTACCTTGGTTGTTATAGCTGTTGTTTTCATAATGAAATAATTTAGTAATATTCTATTTTGTTAATTTTGTACTGTAGTCTATCGTGATTTCATCTCCTGTTTTGATAGTTCCCATCATGACGGTAGGAGGTGTAACCCCGTAAGTCGTCATGGCAAACTTTGAAGATCCCGTAACGGAAATACTTTGGTCGCCGTTCAAAGTAGCCTTAGCCGTTAGGTTCAATGGTTTGGAATTACCTGCTATTGTTAATGTACCGTTTGTTTTAATGGTATAGGCATTGCCACTCTTTGCTACCGTTCCGCTGGTCATCTTATATATAATGGTTTTGTGTTTGCCGGTGTTCAAAGCTTTGTAAGCATTTTTGTCCAAACCGGACTTACTGCTTTTTAGCGTCTCGGCACCCACTGTGAATGTCAAGGCCGTAATGCCGGTAATTTCGCCGTTCTCAACGGTAAACGTCGCTTGGGTCTGACCTGTAGCCGATTTCATATCCCAATCGTGAAGGGTAGACGTACCTTTGATCACAGTTGTCGTGGCAGTGGATTTATATGCCTGTTGGGCCATTGTCGGCATGATGTACATACAGGCGATCGCCATCAGTCCTGCTCCGATAATGCTTTTAATTTTTTGTAATGCTGTTGTTTTCATAATGTGCCTTTCTATTGTTTGTGTTGATTTACTGCTACTTTGATATAACAAATGTATGGAGAGCAATAATTTTTTCTGGTGAAAGCGAGCATCACAATTAATGATTTTAAACACTATTGAAAAAAGATAAAACTGCTTGAAAAATGTACTCAAGGGCATTTCAAAATCAAAAAATAATCTTTTTACGTAGATATTGTGACTTTTGTCAATTTTTGGAAGAAAAGGGGTCGATGTAAAGGGTTTCTAACTCTTCCCATTTTCCATATCGGAACCTGATTTTTGAGAATAATTGCACATATTCTGAAGAACAATTTATTAAACGAATAACGAAAAAATAGAAGACCTCTTGAATCAGGAGAGGTTCTATGAAAAAGATTGGAGAAAATACTTTTTGTGAAGGATAAAATTGCAAGCAATGAAAATATGGCTATATTTGCCTTAGATTGGAATTGGTCTAAATAAGAAGATGGATAATTGTTGCGAACTTATACCGGCGGAATACTCTTTTCAGCATCAGCATTTTTTGGGCAAGGCATCATTTTCCTATACTGCTGAAAAGAGCTGTTATATCAATATTCTATTGAGCGATGAATCGGAAGCCATTACGTATTCGATTGCTAATAAATCTTTTTTGCTTTATAAAGGAAGTAATGTGTTGCATTATCTTGATAAAGGGATTGGCGTATCAATTAAGAGCCTTAATGAAGACAACCATGCGGTCATTATTTTAATCTCTCCACAAAGCTTACATTTTTTTCATACTAAATATCAAACGAACCTTCACAGATTTGTGAATGGCTTTGCCACAAAAAATGATGCCCGCCTTCGTCTTCTATTTGAGCAATTGTGCCAGAAGCCAGAGGAAGACATGTTACATAAGATGAAGTCAGAGTTGATTTTACTCGAAATCATTCTCCATCAGATAGAGACACTAGCTGTGGAGAACGAAAATCAACAGGTCATCGTTATCAAGAACCATTATGAAAAAATACTATTGGCGAAACAGATTATCGAGGAGGATCTTTCCAAAAACCACAGTATCCCCGAATTGGCTAAGCTTGTTGGCACGAATGTGCAATATCTAAAGAAATATTTTAAGTTGTATTTTGGAAAAACCGTTATGAATTATATTACGGAAAAGAAGATGGAACACGCAAAGGAATTGATCCTTACAGGTAATCATCTGGTCTCAGATGTGGCCCGTATGACAGGCTACAAACATTCTACTCACTTCACGACCGCTTTCAAAAAGCATTTTGGATTCATCCCCAATTCGCTCAAATATAGTTTTCTGATACATCAAAGCGTAACGGTGCTGTCAGAATTAGAACAATTTTTCACGGCTTTATAAAAGCGGAAAAAGATATGCTTTGTTAATTGGATGTAATTAAAGCAAGCTAAAATACGCTAAATACCCTAAGTACAATCAAAGGGATATTTAGCGTATTTTCTAATATTA
>JBEBRE010000064.1:0-17409 GCA_040394995.1 Sphingobacterium wenxiniae | reverse complement strand
TATAATTTGAGAATTTTATAATTTGAGAATTTGGAAATGACTGATCACTGACTACTGACAACGTTTTAATTTGAATAATTACGATGCGATTATTATAGGTGCGGGTGCTTGTGGCCTGATGTGTGCCGTGCAAGCCGGATTATTGGGCAAGCGGACATTGGTGCTGGAACGAAACGATAGACCAGGCGCAAAGATTCTGATATCGGGTGGAGGACGTTGCAATTTTACAAATCTGTACACCTCTGTGGAGAACTTCATCTCCGAAAATCCGCATTTTCTCCATACGGCCTTTTCCCGATGGACTGTAGAAGACACCATCTCTTTTTTTGAAACCTTTGGCAATATTCAAGGGCAGGAAAAAACGCTAGGACAGCTCTTTCCAACTTCTAATAAAGCCAAGGACATTGTGGCGGTTTTTACCAAGCTTATGTATGAAACGGAACAGGATATTTGGTTGCATACATTAGTTAAATCTGTTCATGAAAAAGAAGGTGGTTACGTTGTCGTCGTGGATAGAGATGGGAAAGAAGAGGCCATTGAAACGCGAAAAGTGGTATTGGCATCGGGTGGATTGCCGGTGGCTAAATTGGGTGCTTCGGATTTTGCTTTGCGCACAGCCCGCGAATTTGGGTTAGAAATTGTTCCGATGGCTCCGGCATTGGTGCCTCTAACCATCACGGGCAAAGATGCCGATTGGTATGCTTCATTGGCCGGTAATTCGGTTTTTGCACGGGTATACAACGACAGGGTCAGTTTTGAGGAAAATATTCTCTTTACGCATTGGGGATTGAGTGGTCCGGCCGTTTTACAGATTTCTTCTTATTGGCGTGCCGGCGAAACATTCACGATGGATCTTTTGCCAAAATTTCGCTTGGAAGAGCTTATCCAAAGCGAACGCAATGCAGGCGGAAGGCGTACCGTAGGTCAATTGTTGCACGATTATTTTACAAAACGCATGGTGGATGCCTTTGGGAAATATTTGCCGATAGATCAAAAAATCGCTTCTTTGAGCAAAGCCGACGCAAAAGCAGTGTGTGATACTATCCACATATTTACGGTGAAACCGGCCGGAGATAAAGGCTATGACAAAGCAGAAGTGATGCGAGGGGGAATCTGTACCAATGAGTTGCATCCACGCACCTTAGCGTCTAAAAAGCATCCCGGGCTGTATTTCGGTGGTGAAGCGGTGGATATCACCGGATGGCTTGGCGGTTATAATTTTCAATGGGCTTGGGCGAGCGGTTATTTGATCGCGCAGGATTTGTAAAATATCAAAAAATTACGCAATCGTTTTAAACAGTCTTCCATCGCCTTATTTGGGTTTCATCCATTTTCTGTTTCATAAATATTACAATGTAAAATCGTTGCCCATTGCTTTTTAAGGTAGTTTAGGGATGTATTTTAAATTAGAACGCTAGGACCATCTTATGAAGAAAGTATTTCTTTTTTATGTATTGCTGGGCATCTCCTCCCTTTCCCATTCCGTAGCACAGACTGCCCGTGAAGTTCAGTCTTTGTATAACGATCTCTCGGTGTTTGAAGATGCCTTGGCTACCCAATTAAAAAAAGGTATAAAGGCATCTGCTATCCGTAATATTCAAAATGAAAGTGTTAGACAGGTTGCACAACAATTGTTGGAGAAAACCTACAATACCGAATATCGTATAGCTCGTTACAAAGCTTTACTGTCACCAACGGTATTAGGACAGAACCTTTCTATAGGCGACGGCTACAGTAAATATGAAAATGTGACAGGCGTATACCTTCCGTTGGGGAAAAATATCGTTATTGTTGACCATATTCCAGCTGATACACACGTGAAATTATTGATCCCCAATTGGGAGCGACGAGCACCCGAAGGTGTCGAGCCTACAAAGGATCCGAATGGCTGGGGATTGAAAAAACAAGAATTTAGTTTGAGAAACGGTGTGAATGTCATTGATGTAAAAGAGTTTGGAGGTCTGGCCTATATTGATTATTTCGTCAACGAGCTGGATAATCAGCCCGAAATTGCAGTCCATTTTTTGAATGCAGCAGTAAACGGTTATTTTGACAATGCCATACACAGCAATGCTGACTGGGACAGACTGCTTGAAAATGCGGTATACCCGGTGTTGGATGCGAAAGGCAAGCATATCCAGGTAGCTTATCCGAAAGAGGCATTGAAAAAATATGCCACAGGAAGAGGCAAGGATTTGATTAATAATTACGACTCCCTTGTTTATCGTCAACATCGCTTGATGGGATTGGAAAAATACCAATCAGTGCCTGAAAACAGAATTTTGGCACGAGTCAACTATAACTATTACATGTTTAGAGATGGCGATGGTGTGGCCTATATGGGCGTAAAACCCGGCTATGCGATGGGAATGGTTGCGAATCCTGATGTGGTCATTAAAGGTGATCCTTGCTGGGGCTTCTCGCACGAAGTCGGCCATGTGCATCAATTGAGGCCTTATTTTAATTGGGGTGGATTAGGCGAAGTCAGCAATAACCTGTTTTCGCTCTATGTCACACGATCTTTTGGTAATAAAACCCGTGTTTCGGAACAAAACAACTACCAAAAATCCAGAGACAGCATTATCAATAGAGGTATTTCCTACTTACAAGATTCGGATGTGTTCAATCGCTTGATTCCGTTTTGGCAGCTTCAACTTTATTTTGAAGGCGTTGGCAGTAAACCTGATTTTTATGCCGATTTGTTCGAAGCATTCAGGCAACAGGCTAAAGTGGATCGTACACAAGGGCGTA
Organism: Sphingobacterium wenxiniae; assembly: GCA_040394995.1. GTDB lineage: Bacteria > Bacteroidota > Bacteroidia > Sphingobacteriales > Sphingobacteriaceae > Sphingobacterium > Sphingobacterium wenxiniae_A. Next base: position 14,658 of record JBEBRE010000064.1, on the reverse strand, counting down.
CGACCCGAGGGGGTAACTGGGCAATGGATCGCTTAGTGGCTAGCAATCCAGCAGTTTATCAGCTAAATTTTGTCAGGAAAGCCTGTGAAGTCAGCCAAACCGACCTGACAGATTTCTTTGATAAATACGGATTTTTCTATGTTGGTGAGATCGATATCGAGGATTATGGAAGGTACAAATATAACATGACGCAAGAAATGGTAGACGAATGCAAAACGGCCATTAAAGCCTTGAATCTACCGCAACCCAAAGTTGACATTACCACGCTAAAGGACTAAAGATGTTCGTTCATGTTGTGGAACACGTCTTAAGGATGTGTTCCACAACATGGTCCTTATCCACATAAGTTTATAGCCGCCAGCACATATTTTGTTTGTATTTTCAAAATATCATTGATTTTGGTGATAAAATCAATTATCACTGATTTTAGTGATAAATCAAAATATCACTGATTTTGGTGATATGTAAAATTATCACTAATTTAGATGATAATTTTATAAATGATGGTCAGTATTTTAACAGGTGATATTGTGCAATCGCGTAGCGTGGATCCCAACATATGGCATCCTTTGTTGGAAGAATCACTAACTGCATATTCTACGAAATTCGACATTTTTAGAGGTGATAGCTTTCAAGCTGAAATACCGTTAGAGGATACTTTTAAAGCAGTTTTCTATATCAAATCGGCTATGCTTAAAGTGCAACTGGATGTCCGTATAGGTGTTGGAGTAGGGCAAAAGGAAATCGATGCTCGACATATCAAGAACGCTTTCGGCTCTGCCTTGACTTACTCAGGGGAAGCTTTTGAAGCCCTGAAGAAGGAAACTATCCATGTGAAATCCGGAAACGAAAAATTAGATGAAATGTGCAATGTGATGCTTACCTTGGTAACGGAACTATGCAGTCGATGGACGCCAAATATGGCCGAAACCGTCATGGCAATGTTGCTTCACGAGCAGATGAATCAGGTGGACCTGGCTAAGCTCCTACATCGAAAGCATCAAAGCCAAGTGAGCACAGCGTTGCAGAAAGCGAGCTTCACGCAGGTGAAAAGAGCGATTGACTATTGTACACAAGCATTGTTGCGGTTATGATTACGTTGTTTTTAAAATTGTTGTTGGCGCACCTCTTAGGTGATTTTGTTTTACAGCCCAGATCATGGGTTAGAAAAAGAAAAGAGCATATAGGCTATTTATTGTTACATATGCTCGTGCATGCTGTGCTATTGGTCATTTTGTTTTTGCCAGAACTGTCGGACAATCTGCAACTTATCATCTTTATTGTTTGTTCGCATCTGTTGATTGATAGTTTGAAAATTGGATGGGAAAAGCAGTGGCCATACAAGCCTTTTCACATTTTTATCATAGACCAATTCTTGCATCTCTTAGCAATAATGGCTGTTATCTTATATCAATTTGGTCTTCCCGAAGAATGGATACCTCTTATTTTTTCTGATAAGACCATGTTGTATATCATTGCCTTTCTGTTAACAACCTGCGTGAGCCCGATTGTGTTGCGTGTTTTCTTTAGCAAATGGAACAAAGAATCGGATGTGGCGACTAAACCTGGTACGTCATTGGCTGATGCAGGATTGCTTATTGGCATTATGGAGCGCTTGTTGATCGTCCTGTTCATTCAGTTGGGATTCCTTTCAGGTATTGGGTTTTTATTGGGCGCAAAGTCCATCTTTCGATTTGGCGACCTGACCAATGCCAAGGACACCAAGTTTACAGAATATATTTTGTTGGGAACGTTAGCCAGTTTTGTCTTGGGTATTGGAATAGGCTACGGCTTGAAATTAGGCTTAAAATATTGGATATAATCATAAAAAATTAGGTTTGTAACCAAAAAGTGAAAGACGAACGACTTGATTTTCTAAAATTAAATAGTACCTTGTTCGCAAATAACTTAACCATGAAACGAACATTTTTCCTCCTTGCATTTGTATTTTTTAGTGCGGTTTTCCAAAACGTATTTGCGCAATCTGATATTGATCATGAATTGCAGGCTATTGCTGCTGCCCATAAAGCCGTAGGCTTGGCTGTAGTCGTCGTGAAAGATAATAAGCCGATTTATAAAAAGGCGGTGGGATATAAAAATTTGGAAACCAAAGAACCTTTGCATATGGATGATTTGTTCCGTATTGCTTCCATTTCCAAATCGTTCTCTGCGACAGCCATTATGCAGTTGGTGGAACAGAATAAGGTATCATTGGACGATGATTTTGGAAAATTGGTTGGTTTTCGTATCCGTAATCCTAAATTCCCGGACGATGTGATCACCTTACGCATGGTGCTGTCACATACTTCCAGTATCAACGACCGAAACGGTTATTTTGATTTGAATGTTATCAATCCCGACAAAAACCCGGATTGGGCAAAGAGTTATAACGATTATGCTCCAGGGACAACCTATCAATATTGTAATCTGAATTTTAATATGGTAGGTGCTGTATTAGAACGTCTGACCGGTAAAAGGTTTGATATTTATGTCAAAGAGAAAGTATTGGCACCATTAGGCCTACAGGCTGGTTATTGTGTGGACTCGTTAGACAGCGATCGGTTTGTTTCCCTTTATGAATATAATAAGACGACGGACACTTTTAAAGAACAGCCCACAGCTTACAACCCACGTAGCGAGGAAATCAAAAACTATATAATGGGACTATCCACAACAGTTTTTTCACCTACAGGAGGATTGAAAATATCTGCCGAAGATTTGGCAACCTATATGCAGATGCATATGAACTATGGGAAATATAAAAACGTCCGTTTGCTCAAGAAAAAAAGTGCAAAGTTGATGCAACAAAAGGTAAATGAGAAGAGTGGTTATGGTTTGGCACTTCATGAAGCCAACAAATTGATTCCTGGTGTGCACCTCATTGGCCATACCGGATCGGCTTATGGGCTTTACAGCGCTATGTTTTTCGATCCAAAGAAGAAATTTGGTTTTGTGCTGATTACCAACGGTTTTTTGCCGATAGAAGAGAACGACTACATGAGTGTATCGTACAAAGCGATTAATTACCTGTATGATGTTTTTATCAAAAAATAGGTCTCTGAAATTTGTTTGAATAAATTGGCTTGTTTTTTGTATCTTTCCAAGTAGCAACCAATAAGGAGAAGCGTATGAGGATAAATTGTTTTTATATTATCCTGTTTCAGGTGATGACAATAGCTACAGTATCGGGCCAAACGTTAAATATTGCCGATATACGAAAGGACTTTAAAATCGGCCATAAGGACGAAGATATTTGTAAAAAACATTTGGAATCGTTGGAAAAACATGCCGATTCTCCCGTAGAAAGAGGTTACGAAGCTGCATATAACATGTTTATGGCCAACCATTCTTCTAACCCATTCAAGAAAATGAGTTATTTCAAAAACGGTCGAGATATGCTGGAAAAGGAGATTTCCAATAATCCTAACAATGTCGAATTGCGCTACATCCGTTTATGTATTCAATATTACATTCCATCTTTCTTGGGCTATAAGCAAAATATCGAAGAAGACAAGACGTTTATGGTTGAAAATCTGCATAAGATGAACGACAAATCTACCAAAGAACTTCTATATGTCTATCTTAAAGGAGCAAAAATGTATTCGGATGAAGAATTGGCCTTGCTTGGGAGGTGAGCGGATGAAATGTATTGATTCCTAATTCAGTATATTAAGGAACTTTAACCCCACGACGAAACCATTTGTTGCCCTATTGCCTTGCAATGAACGGACAAAGTCGAACCGCAACATTCGGAATTTTCCCCAACCAATATTATCAAAACCAGCAGTCATCTCATGATAAGGCTGGTGTTGCGTAGTGGCCAGATGATGATAACCTAAGATGAGGTTCCACTGTAAGGCATTTAGCCCTGGAATCCTATTCGTTAGGAATCCTTTAAAATTGTGCTCGACATGAAATTCCAGATAAGCATCATTTGTGCTATTGGCATAATAAGGCATATTTAAGAATTCATTCGTATAATTTGCCGTTGTTCCAACATGTGTTAGATTGCCATTGAAATGCTTGTAATCTGTAAAGGAGATATCGTTTCCGTTAAAGATTTTTCCAGTATTTAGTCGAGCATGCATGATGCCCACATTTCCAAAAGACATATTCTGCGTCATTTGAGAGAAAAGTATTTGATGACTGTATTTTTCCTCATTAATGCCTATATGATGTTGATATCCAACAATTATCGTCGGCATTTTACCTTCATTTAACAATACTTTGGCATCCGGACGTTCAATGGCTTTCATGCCCGGACTCCATTGTAGAGCCACCCCCAATTTCAATAGATTATGCTCTTCAAACGCCGCGGTTTCATTATCCTGCGGAAGTAAAGGATTGTTCGACACATACGGCTTGTCTCTTTTGACGAAAGCATAATCGGTGTGGTTGAAAAGAGGCCCACGGTTTATATAGGAACTATTTACAAATATGCGTAACGGTACGGAAATGTTTTGGGCATATGCCACTGTGATAAATCTTTTTTGATAAACCTGCATAAAGTTCTCCTTGAAAAAAAGAGCCGATACCATATTAATCAAGGGTTTTATGCCGCCGTTTTCATTGAACTGTACCACTTTGTTTCCTCCTTCAATACTCAGAACGGCAAGGTTACGTGTATTGAAACGATGTAGCAAATTTCCGGTAATACGTAATTTTTTGTCGGCTAAACCATACTGGAATAAAGTGGACACATTGGTATACCTACCTATTTGTGGTCTGCCAAATTTAGCACCTACAGTTGCTGTGAAATTCCAACCTTGTACAGGATTGAATCCTGTCGCGAAAATGTTTGATAAGCCTTTATATTCAAATTGTAGCTCTTTATGGGAATTTTGATAATGATATCCTACGATGATATCCAATGGCTTGAATTTATTTTGTTTACTATCGATGGAATCAAGATATTCTTTGCTTGTCCGAAAAGCTTGTATACTATCCTTTTGTACATAGTCTTTTATTTCCTCATCTGTGAGTGGCATGGGTCTCATGCTTGCCCAAAATGTACTGTCTTTTAAGTTTGCCTTTTCATCAATTTTACTGATGGTTGATCCAAAAGTGCCTTTCTCAAAATGGTCTACGAAAGTATAGTCGGAGAAATTGTGGGTGTAACGTCCATTCATATTGATACCCAGCAAACCGAGATTGAAATCTATGGTCTGCAACGATTTGGTCCATCTGGCATCTTTGGCATTATAATTATAATGCTGTACTAAATGCAGTTTATCGATGATGGGTTGTTGCATTCTGTATCCGGAAATATAAAAATCAACGGCATATATTTCCCAGCTATCGTCTACGATATATAGAAAACCTTCCACGACAGGTTCTTTATCGCGTTTCGGAAGAACTTGTATTTTATGAATGACGTGATTATCCTCTTGATGACTGTCGATAAGCTTATAAGTATAATAGCTGAAAGCGGATCCTGAAATAGGAGAGATGATTGCTGTACTTAGGTCTACATGTTCACTATAAAAATCAAAATTCGTTCCGATGGCTGTATTGAAGCTAAAACCTCTGTCATCACCGCTTACTTTGGAAGCGACGATGTGCTCATATAATTTGTTGGGTTTCTGAAAACTTATTTTTGAGGTTGTTTCAGATAAATAGATAATACCTGAACGGGATGAATCCAAAAGACCTGATATTTCATCACCAATTTCAGTAAACGCAATCTTTTTGGGTAGATTTTTGATGCGCATGATTCCTTTGGAATAAAAATCTGCATGATACTTATCATTTTTATCACTGTTGATTTTCCGATGGGCGATAGCTTGTCTAATAATGCGATTGGCTGGATTTTCACTGACATTGACCACAACTTCATCAATGGTATTTTGTTCGGGTTGCAGTGTCACATTCAGGTAAATGGGAGAGTTGTCGATATATAAATTTTTTGCTTCTGTACGAAATCCAATGCTTTTGATAATCAAGGTCTGTTCACCCTTTGGCAATTGTTTAAGTGAAAATTCTCCGTTCAAATTAGTGGATGTACCCAAGTAACTATTTTTTAATACAATGCTTACGGATGGTAAAGGTTCATTATTCGTGTCTTTTACCACACCGGATACTTGAGCCTTCAAGCAAATAAAACATAGGAGAAAGATGGCAATGAAATAAATCTTCATGGATAATTTGATTGTCTGTATTTCGATTGTCTAAAAATAGTGTTATTTTTTTGAGGGGACGGGTGAATTTGTGTTAAAAAAATTGTTTCTGTAGAATATGAACAGAATAATAAAAATAGAAACAAATAAAGGGAGTTTTTCAGAGACAAAGCTTATTGTTTATATATTTGTATGGCATTTTTGGGATATTTTATAGTTTTGAATAAATGTCGAAAGCAGAATTTTCATTTCTCAAATAATAGCATATCTTTTTAGGCATGTACTAAAAAAATACCGTGCGAATCCGTAACTTTGCGGCATGTCTGAAAAAATTGTCATTCTTGATTTTGGCTCGCAGTACACCCAGTTGATCGCGAGACGCGTTCGTGAGCTGAACGTTTACTGTGAAATATATCCCTATAACAATCTTCCTGAATTTGACGAAACGGTGAAAGGAGTGATTTTCTCTGGTAGTCCGTATTCTGTCAGGCAAGAAGAAGCTCCCCAAATTGACTATAAAGCGATTCAAAGCCGTTTTCCATTATTGGGTGTCTGCTATGGCGCACAATATTTGGCACAGCAATCGGGCGGAGAAGTTCTGCCTTCTGAGATTCGTGAATACGGGCGTGCCAACTTGCAGTTTGTCGATCAGGAAAATCCCTTATTGAAAGGTATTCCAGTACAATCGCAGGTTTGGATGTCACATGGCGATACCATCAAGGGAGTGCCTGCTCATTTCAAAGTGATTTCGAGTACAGACAAGGTACGTGTTGCGGCGTATCAAATAGAAGGTACAAATACCTATGGCATCCAGTTTCACCCCGAGGTAACACACAGTACCGATGGTCAAGTGTTGATTAAAAACTTTGTCGTAGATATCTGTGGATGTTTGCAAGATTGGACACCAGACGCCTTTGTGGAAACAACGGTAGCAGAACTTAAACAACAGTTAGGTAATGACCATGTGATCATGGCTTTATCTGGTGGAGTGGATTCCACAGTGGCAGCTGTATTGTTGCACCACGCTGTCGGAAAAAACCTGCACTGTATTTTTGTGGATCACGGCCTATTGCGCAAAAACGAATATGAGCAAGTGCTGGATTCCTATAAAAATATGGGATTGAACATCAAAGGCATCAATGCGAAAGATCTGTTTTATAGCAGGTTGGCTGGTGTCTCCGAACCTGAACAAAAACGTAAAATCATCGGAGCTGCGTTTATCGATGTTTTCGATCAAGCCGCCAAAGAAGTCCAACATGAACTTCCTGAAGGTATAGAAGCAAAATGGCTAGGTCAAGGCACGATATATCCGGATATTATCGAATCGATTTCAGTAAAAGGGCCTTCTGCCACGATCAAATCGCACCATAATGTAGGAGGATTGCCCGACTTTATGAAACTTAAAGTGATTGAGCCATTAAAAACATTATTTAAGGATGAAGTTAGGCGCGTAGGCAGAACATTGCAAGTCGACCCTAATATTCTTGGAAGGCATCCTTTTCCTGGTCCGGGTTTGGCTATTCGTATTCTTGGAGACATTACGGCAGAAAAGGTACGAATTTTGCAGGATGCAGATGATATATATATTCGTAACTTAAAAGAGTCTGGATGGTACGATAAAGTGTGGCAGGCAGGAACGATCTTTTTACCTATTCAATCGGTCGGCGTAATGGGTGATGAACGTACATATGAGCATGTGGTCGCCCTAAGAGCTGTAGGATCATTAGATGGTATGACGGCAGATTGGATTCACCTACCATATGACCTCTTGGCTAAAATTTCAAATGAAATCATCAATCATGTTAAAGGAATCAACAGAGTTGTCTATGATATCAGTTCAAAACCACCAGCAACGATTGAGTGGGAGTAAACTATTGCTTGCAGTAGGATTTATTCTAACATTAGGTGCCTGTTCGCCCAAAACCACAGGAGTGCTCCGTTCACCGGATCATCGAGGTGGAAACGTCGGAGCTGTTTCCCAAAAAGAAGAGAAACCTGAGGAGAAAAAGACTGAAGAGACAATCTACGAAGCAAAAAAAGCCGAAGCACTCCGAAATAGCATTGCGCTAGTATTGCCTTTTCAATTGGACAGGGTAAGCCCTTCGACTTTATCAAAAGAAGATATCGATCGATCTGCGGTGGCTTTGGATTTTTACCAAGGGTTTCAGTTAGGCTTGGATCAGCTCTCCAAAGAAGGAAAATCATTTACGTTACGAATTATAGATTCTCGTGATGATGAAGCCCAAAATTCCAATATAGCGAAGTCCGAAGAAGTGGCAAATGCCGCAATTATCGTGGGACCTGTTTACCCTAAAGAGATTCGTACTTTTGGAGCAAATTTGTCTAATAAAAACATTTTGCAGATCAATCCGTTGGCAGCATCTCGAGCGAGTGATTTTAATTTGCCAAACTTAGTATCGCTAACACCTTCTATCAACGTGCATACCAAAGCGATGGCCACGAAAGTAGCTAAAGATTGTGGTGCTAATGATGTGATTATCATTTACAATACATCTGACAATGACGGTCGACAATTCATTAACGGTTTCTCGACCGAGTTGAAACGTCTAAAACCCAATATACAAGTTCGCTCCGTTTCGAATATCGAACAGATGAACGAAGCATTGGTCACCACAGGAAAGAATTTGTTGGTTATTGGAACGACTGATAAGTTCCAATTGCGGGTCTTTTTGAATAATTTAGACAGCAAAATGGTTGAAAACAACTATTCGTTCCATATCTATGGGCATCCACTTTGGGATCGTATTGATTTCAGTGCTTACGGAAATTTTGCAAGTTATTCACCTGTTATTAGCGTGGAAAGCCACATGAAACCGACATCTTCCGAAGCTGTGGCATTTAAGGATCTGTACTATTCACTATATGGTGTTAATCCTTCCGATCATTCCTATAAAGGTTACGATGCTGCACGCTACTTTGGATCGCTATTGGCTAAATATGGTGAAAACTATGCAAAGCATATTACCGACGAAACATTTGACGGCTTATTTAGTTCCTATCGGTTTGAATACAACAGTGCTTACGGATATGTGAACAGTTTGGTATCTTATAAGGTATATAGAGGCTCTTCTTTTCAATTGAATTAATGGCAACTGTTAACGCGCATAGGGTAGGACAACAGTTTCGTAATTTTCAGCGCGTACTGGATGCTTATGCCTTTAATGAGCCTTTATCCCGCTTCCTTAGTGGTTTTTACAAAGAAAATAGACAGATGGGGTCTTCGGACAGGCGGATAACATCTCGGCTGTGCTATGACTATTTTCGTTTAGGGAATGCCGTTCCGCATCTCGATTTACGTGAGAAATTGACGATAGCTACGTTTTTATGCGAAACGGAAAGTGACTTGGTGGCCTCGGATAAACCGCTATGGCTCACTAAAATGGGGGCTCCCGTGTCAGAGAAGCTCAGCTTTCTGGAAGAGGGGGGATTATCCATTCGAAACCAGCTTTTTCCATTCGTCGATTATCTTTCCAAGTCTGTTGATAAAGAGGCTTTTGTCCTTTCTCATTTAACACAACCAGATTTGTTTATCCGTGTGCAACACGGCAAAACCGACCATGTGGAACAAGAATTGCAAAAACATGCCATTCCGTTTGAAAGAGTTGAGTATAACTGTTATCGATTACCTAACGGTAGCCGGTTGCAGGATCTCAAAAAAATAGAAGGGTATTTTGAAGTTCAGGACCTATCTTCGCAACAAGCTATACATTTCGTTGATCCAAAGCCAGGAGAAAAATGGTGGGATGCCTGCGCAGGATCTGGAGGCAAATCGTTGATGTTATTGGATACATATCCTCATCTTGACTTATTGGTATCAGACGTACGGATGAGCGTGCTACGCAATTTGAAAGAGCGTTTCCAGAAGGCTCATGTTCGTGCGCCTTACCATCAAAAAATCCTGGATTTAACCGCTGACATTTCAGGTGTTATAGCTAAAGAATCATTTGACGGCATTTTGTTGGATGCCCCTTGTTCCGGGTCAGGGACATGGGGAAGAACGCCTGAAATGATGCAACCGTTTACGGTGGAAAAGCTATCGGAATTTTCATCCTTGCAGAAAAAAATAACCGGAAATGTTATTCCATATCTTAAGCCCGGAGGAATACTGCTATATATTACCTGTTCGGTCTTTGAAGCGGAGAATGAAAATATAGTTCAGTTTCTTGAAAAAGAACACGGATTGGCTGTTGAGAAAATGGAGATTATAAAGGGTTATCTTAAAAAAGCAGATAGCATGTTTATCGCTTGCCTTCGAAAAAATTAAAGGCGGGTATATCTTCCATTGTGGAGCATATGAAGACTAAATAGTAAACATACCAATTAGATAATTGATAAATTACCCTGAATGTACCTTTGCTTGTATCGTACAAGATCTCGGGAATTAGAAACATAGGTCATTTTGGTATCCTTAAAAATATAGTTTACCGCTTTCTGTTCCATAGATCTTAAAAAGCATTCAAAATTCTTATAAATTTCGATACGTTCTTCGCTTGTAAATTTACTGTTTTGTAATATCCAAACAAACTGTTCATCGTCTATCTGGAAATTAACGGTTTTGGGACTATCTCTTTTAAAACACACCAAAGGTGTTTCCATGTCGTTCATAAATAAGGCAAAACCAACCTGATCTTCACCTATTTTAACGACATACGCATAGAAATCCACGGTCCCTATTCGTTGATTATCTATGGAGATAAGCTTGGTATACATAAGTAGATGGTTAATTTGAGCACTACCAATATAAGAAATTTTGAATTATAAAAAAAATATAGTTAAATTTTGCTTATAGGGGTAATCTCCTTTTTCACGAGAAAAAGAGAATTGCCATTAACCATCTGTGTAATGGAGGTTTTCCGGATTTATTGGAAAGATAAATGAATCTTTTTAAAGCCGAGCCCTTCCAATAGCGGTTTGAAAACATGCATGGCATTGGATTCGGTTTGTTTCAATATATCTGATTTTTTAACCTGTCTAGTAATTTCTTCTTCGGCTCCCTTGAACGCCTCGTCCACTAGCTTTGCCTCTCGGAAAAACGCCATTTTTGTATCGTATACCTTAGATGCTTTGTGATCTATCTTCACATAGCAGAGCTCAGCCTTCGGTAAGGCGATGGAAACAGAATCTCCAAAAACCTGTACATCCTCTTTGGAGAGCTTTGTTAAATCGACACAACCGACAGCATCTGCTTTTACAATGAGCAATACAGAAGCATCGGGAAGATAGGTGCTTCGGTTGGTATGTTCCAATATGTCGCTGAAACGATATTTCACCAGCTCCAATCTGCCCATGGCCTCAATCCGTTCCAACACCATTCGGTGTTCGGTTTTGGAACCAACGGACTTGGTTTTGGACCAAATGAACCAACTCAACAGAGCGATGAAAATTAAGAATAGCAGAAATGTGAAAAATTTACGCATACCCAATAGCTACAAATCATAGGCCATTCTTGGACAGTGATTTGTAACATTTTTAAACACCTTTGGTTTGGATACTTATTTTTTCAATGGTATATCCCGATTGATTTCTACCATGTCTACTTCCTGACTTTTTGAATCTCCTAACAAATGCTCGGCGAAGTAGTCCGCCATTTTCCAGAAAAAATATTCGGTCATGTTGCCAAAGCCGTGCCGTTGTCCAGGCAACAGCAGAAAATCAAAACGTTTGTTTGCCTTGATAAGGGCTTCGGCCATACGAATGGAATTGGCCGGATGGACATTGTTGTCTATGTCACCTGTTGCAATCAAAAGCTTTCCTTTTAGATTTTTTGCCAAATCAGTGTTACGTTCAATTTGGTAAGAAAAAGTAGTATCGCCTTTTGCATCGATTTTTTCCACCACACCATGGTGTCGTTCGCTCCACCAACGGTTATAGATGTTGTTCTCGTGGTTACCGGCACCAGAGACGGCCACTTTAAAGAAATCAGGATATACTAACATGGCCGCAGTCGACATGAAACCACCTCCCGAATGTCCCGTGATACCTACACGATTGATGTCAATGAATGGATGACGATCTGCCAACTGCTCAGCAGCCACCTTTTTGTCTTCAAGTCCGTAATCCCGTAGATTACCGTAACCATAGGTATGGTACCATTTTGATCGATCGGGATGGCCTCCGCGATTTCCAACAGTGATGACGACAAATCCCATCTGTGCTAAACGATCGATACGGTCCATACTTCGTCCAAAAGATTTGTTGACCGCTTCAGTCTGGGGTCCCGGGTAGACATATTCCACAAGGGGATATACACAGGTAGAGTCAAAATCAAAAGGCTTGTACATCACACCATAGAGATCTGTAACGCCATCTCCGGCTTTGACCTTGAACGGCTCGGGAAACTTGTATCCTGCGGCAAAGAGTTGCGAAAGATCAGCTTCTTCTAACTTCATAATCAGCTGTCCGGTGGCACTGTACAGATCAGAAACAGGAATGGTGTTTACGCGTGAATAGTTGTTTATGAAAAACTTGCCGCTTTCGCTCACATGGACTTGATGGTCGTAATCTCCCTTATTGAGCAATTTGGGTTGGCCACCGTTTATGGAAAGAGAATAGTGATGTAGATAATAAGGATCTTCATTTTCTTCCTTGCCATTGGCTGTGAAGGTAAATTGTTGCGTTGCCGCATCATATCCCGTGATATTACTGCAGTTATATTCTCCGGATGTTAGCTGTCTTACCAATGTGCCATCGCTATTATAAAGATAATAATGTCCCCAACCGTCGCGTTGAGACCAATGGATAAATTGTTTTCCGTTATTCACGAAGTAAGGTTTTTGGACATCCAAATAGACATTGGAACGTTCTTCCACAATGGTACGTGTCGAACCGTCTACGCTTACAGCCACGATATCAATCCGCTTCAGATCGCGACTGGAACGGCTAATGTAAAATTCGCTATTATTGCCAAGCCAATAATGTATATAGTGCTTGCCAGTATAGCTTGTTTTGTCCCTGTTTTTACTGTAGATACCGACTGTTTGATTTTTGAATGCAGCCACATCTACCTGTCTGGATTGCAATGTACTGGCATCGAAAATATACAATTCTACTTCTGTTGAATCGGTTTCACCGGGCATCAGATATTTGTATGTTTCCAGAGTTGGTCTTTTCAGTCCAACGTTATTGATAACCCATAGTGGGTTCAAGTGCCGGTTGTCCTTGCGCGTCATGGCAAAGTGTTTTCCGTCAGGGGACCAGCTCAGGTAAACAGATTTTCGTTTCTTCAGTTCTTCATCTTCCTTAGCATCGCCAGTGGTTGTACTGTATTGATCACCTCCCCATGCATAATATTGTATTCCATCGGTCGTGATTTGATGTTCGACAATAGTGGAGTCTTTTTCATCCTTTATAGCCTTTTCAAAATTCTCGCGATCCATCCAATATAGATTATAGTTCTTGGCAAAGAAAATGCGGGTAGTATCGGGTGAGTAGGACGCCCAAAACGGTCTTGATTTTTCTTTAAGTGTATCCGAAATTTCTTTTAACTGCTTGCTGGCAATATCGTATTCTAAAAAGAAAACTTTTTTCTTAATGGTATCTGATTTATTGGTCAACTTTTCTCTTTCTTCTTTATTCTTTACGGTATCCTTTGTACTCCTCACTTCAAAACGGATACGTTTTTCATCATCTGTAAATTTGAGATTCTCCAGTTGTAAATGCTGTGCATCAAATGGGTTTTTGACAATACGTGTCACCTGCCGGGCCATATCGGCATTGTCAAAAAGAAGTTGTTTGGAACGATTCGCCGGATCCACCAAATACCACCTTTTTCCAGAAGAGGTCTGATATTCATACCAAAACCTGTCAGAATGATTGATCCAATTAGGGGTTACTTCGGTAGAGAAAATCATGGTCCGAAGCTTGGAGGGTGAGAATTTTGCGGCGAGATCGTAGTTGGCTTTGACAATTGTATTTTTTTCCTGAGCGTTGGTACAAACGTACAGTAAAGTCAATAAATAGATAAATATAATACGCATGGTATAAGTAAAGTTAAGCATTCGTTAATTGTCTGCTAAAGTATTGAAAAATGTATGGATTATAAGATAGAGGTATGTAAAATTTTGAGGACATTGCGGGAACGCGTTATCTGAAATTTGGACGCGCGGTGAAAGGAGAGAAGGACCAAGGTATAGAACTTAAAATCATCAAGTAGATGATCCAATAGCGTTTCCACAAATAGGTGAATACGCCGGGTTCTCGCAGTTTTTTCCAGGACTTAAACGTGCAAAAATTGAGAAGAACGATGGCAAGACTCATCATGGTCATGTGCTCCAAGCCGAAAAACCTTAGATCCCGTTGCTTGACACCGAGAGCCACGTTGTTCCAAAAACTGTCTACGATAGGACTTTGCAGGTAAAGCACCCACCCGATGCATAATTGCATGTCATAAATGCAGGTGAACAATATGAGTATGAATAGATGCCGCCCGGTGAATGTTGTTCGTTTCTTGTGGTGTATATAAATCCATAGTATTTGTACCAACATGGCTAAGAGGATCAGCCATCGGAAGTAGGAGTGCCAG
>JBEBRE010000063.1:0-17471 GCA_040394995.1 Sphingobacterium wenxiniae | reverse complement strand
GAGGCTTTTCGGCATGCTATTCCTTTGCCGGAGGATACCAAAACGGAGGTTGGTACCTGACCGGAAAAGCAGGTGGGGATATTGAAATACAAATCGGTAAAAAAGCAAACTGTAATTCGGTGAAATGGTGTGCGATATTCCCTTGTGGTGGCCGGGTATGTATCGGAGCACACGCATCCGTGACGATAAGCTCAACGTCGGGTATCAGTGCCGGTGTAGGTCTGGGGAAAAACAATACCGGAAATAATTGCATGTAGCTTATAAGATATAATAGGCTAGAATGAAAAATTATCGTTAAAGTAAGTGGCATTATGAAATACTCATGTTTCCAAAAATACAAACATACATGAGTATTCCATATGGCAATTAAAAATCAAATCATACACATATGAAAGTGAATAACATAGTTAAGATGTGCAAATGGCTTTTCCTGTCCTTGTGCTGTGTCGGCATGGTACAGGCACAGGTTCGGGAACAGGAATCAGAAAATGAATGGGTTTTTCCGGGGCCGAAAAAGACAATTGTGATTGCTGCTGCCGCATTTTCATCTGCAGGAGGCACGTATCAACCGGCAAACCCGGCGGAACGCATACAGATCGAGCGGGCTGACAATGGAAGCAAGAATTTCAAAAAATTAGGAGAAATCCATTTTCCGGCTGCTGCTGCAGAGCTGGAAAAGCGATTGGGAGGATACATTGCCGATGTATGCACACAGCTCCAATGCCAGAGCGCACAGCAAGCCTACGATATCCTCCTGAAGCACGGAACGGATACCTTGGGCTTGTTGCTTATTGCGACGGAGGTGCAGGAAGCCGTGGGACTGACCTTTGTAGACTATGAACGGGATCCGCAAAAAGCTTCTACGTATCGTGTTTCTAAACAAGGGAGCAGTTCGGCAGTTTTGATGGAGGTAAAAGCAGGTTTGCCACGTTACGATGAAAAATATCGGCTGGAAGCCCTTGCCGCTTCGGATAGTGCCGTAACCTTGTCTTGGTACAGCTTATCGAAGATGAAAGAGGAAACAATGCCACGTATTGCAACGATCTATAAGCAAATAGGGCATAGGGGAGCATTTAAGGAGCACTCTCGGCAATTGGTGCTCAACAACGGCGATTCGGACAGCACCTTCGTGCGTTTTTCAGAAGAGGTGCATCCAGGGGAGAACCTTGGGTATTTTATGCAGGTGGAGGATATTGCCGGAAATAGAGGACTCGCTTCCGACACCGCGTATATGATTACGGTAGACCGTGGCGCAATAAAACCCATTTTGCGTCTGGATGCGCAGGATACGTTGGGTGGAGTTCTGCTGACTTGGGACGCTATTCCGGATGAATCGCTCTATAGCGGTATACAGATTTTGAAATCACGAAAGGCTGATTCGGATTTTGTGGTACTGGACACCGTGCCGATTACCGATACGACCTATTTGGATCTGCGTGTGCTGCAGTCATCGTCCTATTTTTATCGAGTTCGTCCTTTGCTGTATAATTTGCCGGATTCCGACCCGATGAATTTTGCAGAGACGACGGGGGCTGTTGGTCTGCGGGAGGACGTACGTCCGCAGCGACCGGTGGATGTACAGGCTCATCCGGTGGAACAGGGTATAGCCGTTACTTGGCAACAGGGCGAAGAACTTAATTTATTTGGATACTATGTGTTGCGGGGAACGTCTGACAGCGATATGGAAGTGATTTCGCCACCTGTGCAGGATCTGATGTATATCGATACGGCTATCGTGCCGGGCTATTCTGGGCAGTTGCAGTATGCAGTGCAGGCCATTAGCCTTAACCAACAAGTCAGTGATACCTCGGAGATTGCCTCTCTGGCTGTTCGCCAACCGGTAAACCTCAATCCGCCCGGAGGGCTTCAGAGCCGTTGGTCTGATGTAGGGGTAGCCTTGGAATGGGAAGATGTGATGCGCCGGGACAGCCGTGTCGAAGGTTATATGCTGTATCGTAAAAAAGAAGAAGAAAATAACTTTGTACCATTATTTACGGAACTCTATAAGTTGCCATTTTTTAAAGATACCACAACCATAAGTAGTCAGGCCTACGACTACGCCGTAACATCTATAGATTCATGGGGTAACCAGAGTATTCTATCAACTGTATCATCTTTAAAGGGAGAAGAGAAGCAAACCTTATTATTGCCTCAAGAGCTTTATTTGCGAAATCTGCGAACAGGAATAGAGGTTTTTTGGCCGGAATCAGCTTTTAAAGCCGGTGAACAATACGTGATTTACCGTAAAAGTGCTGATCAAAAAACAGCTGAGAAAATCGGAACTTCCGCCCCTGATGCACCTTTTGTGGATAGGCAAGTGCAAAACAATCAGTTGTATGAATATACGATTCGTATCGTAAGTGCTTCCGGTGAAGGGCAAACAGGAATTAGCCATACTATCCGGAGAGATGAAGGAGGTGTCTAAAAAGTACAATAAATTGTCATCTTGAGCGTAGTCGAAAGATACAATTTATTGATTTTCAAAGCTGTCAATTTGCTTCGCAGAGCCCTGCGGGGTTCTTCGACTACAGCCTGCACTGAGCTTGTCGAAGTGCTCAGAATAAGCTGACGGGGCTTTTTAGACACCCTCTTTTTTCACTGTGCTGATTAATTTCTTAATGCTTTTGGCATCTTTCACCTCCATTTTTCCGGCAAGGATGAGCCGAAGTTCTCTCCTTTGCAGGGCTTCGGTGTAAAGCTTTTGTTCCTCATCTGTTTCAGGGATAAGTTCGGGTACGGGGATTGGTCTATTGCTGTCGTCAATGGCAACAAAGGTATAATAGGCTTCGTTAGATTTGACCTTTGTGCCTTCGGGCAGATTTTGGGCGAATATTTCCATACGCACTTCCACAGAGGTGTTGAAAGCACGGGTCACTTGAGCCTGTATAGTTACCACTTCTCCTAATTTGATAGAACGTTTGAAGGACACATTGTCCACCGATGCCGTGACGACCACATTGTTGCAGTGCTTCTGCGCGGCCATTGCCGAGCAGATGTCCATCCAATACAGTAGGCGCCCACCCATTAAATTGCCAAAGGTATTGGTATCGTTGGGTAGCACGAGTTCATTCATTTCCGTGTATGATTCTTTTGCAAATTTTTTGTTCATATGTTTAAAGTGGCTTATTATGTTTTACAGCAAAGGTAATTCTTTTTATTCGTGTATTGTCAGGCGGAAGGAAATCCGCACAGGAATGGAGTCAAAGATTAAGTTTGTCGTTGTTCCAATTTTTCGGATTGTTGGCAATATAATTTTCTATTCTTTGATAATCTTCAATCATTTGTAGATTATCGGTGATAGATACCAAGCTGTCGTTCTATTTCATTTAACGATTCTATAAAAGGCGTAGGCAAGAACCCCAATACCTCTTTAGCTTTATCAAGAATAAAACCTGTCTTTCGGGGGCGATTGTTGTCTTGACCAATTTCTCTTGCTTCGATGGGGGTTATCAATGATCTGTCTAAATGCCAAAAGTCCGCCACTTGTTCCACTGTTTCCAGGATACTCATCATTTCCTCCCCTGAAATATGAAAAGTACCAGTGGCTTCTTTCTCCATTGCTTGGATGCAAGCCGTCGCGAGATCGTCCACAAATGTCGGCATTCGCCATTGGTCGGAGACGACTTTAATGGAATTTCCGTTTTCCAATTGATTCTTTGCCCATAGCACTAGATTGGATCGATTGGGGTCTCCATTGATGCCGTATACCAAGATAGTGCGTAAGATAGCGACTCGACATTCGATTTTCTTTAGCCATTTTTCGGCGTTCCATTTGCTTTGCCCGTAAGCATTGCAGGGGTTTGGAACATCTGTTTCGCGATAGGGGCCCTCCTTGCCGTCAAATACGAAATCAGTAGAAAGGTGAACAAGGTGCTTATCGAACTTTTTGCAATATTCGCCTATTACGCCCACAACTTCAACATTCACTTTCTGGCATAGGACGGGATTATTTTCGCAGGTTTCCACGCTACTGATGGCGGCAGTGTGTATAATTTTATCTGGATGGATGCTTCCTAATAGCGATTTAAACTCGTCCAGACCTTCAAACCCGCATGGAACATAGATATAACCATTTTGGACGCTATTTCTGTTTTCACGCTTTGAGGTAGCCACCACTTGATAAGCGGGATTGGCTACTAACCGTTCAACAAGTTTTTGTCCCAGAAATCCGTTGGCACCCGTAATAAGTACAGTTTGTTTTAATTTGTCCATTGGAAGTCCATTTTTTCCTGTTTCATGGAATTGTCGATGACATCAATTTCCAATTGTAAAATGGATTGCAAGGATTGGTAGTCGATCTTTTCGGGATCGTCGCCTGCTTTGTGGTAATCATCGTGTCCACCTGTGTGGAAGAAGAGCACTGGAATATCCTTTTTGTAGAAAGACGTTTGGTCGGAGCCCCCATTACCATCACGGCTCAAGTTGAATTTGATATCGCTCGTAATGTTTTTAAAGATGGTGGGGAATTTGGAACTTGTTCCGTAGCCGATCACTGCCAAACCGTTTTCCGGATTATACCGACCGATCATATCCATGTTTAACATCCAGTGGATTCTGTCCAAGGGATGGGTAGGGTTTTCGGTCCAGTATTTAGAACCCAATAATCCAAGCTCTTCTGCTCCGAATGCAATAAATAGCAAATTGAAAGGCTCTTTTTCCGAATTCGTGGCATAATGTCGTGCTAGCTCCAGCAATCCGGCCACACCGGAAGCATTGTCATCCGCGCCATTATGTATCTGTCCAATGTGGGTAGAGTCTCGCGAACCACCGAACGTGCCGTGTCCCAGATGGTCGTAGTGAGCCCCGATGACAATGGTGTAAGGTGCTCCATTGTCCAAAAAGCCAATGATGTTATCTGCCGGGCGAAGGCTGTCCGGCACGACCACCCGACTCACCTTGGCCGTAAACGATTGGCGATAGCCTTTTTCACCTTTGGGCGTCAATTTATATTTCTTGAAGTGCTTTTCAATATATTTTGCGGCTTTTTGGACTTCTTTAGAACCTGTGGCACGACCTTTCATCTTGTCATCAGCCAAGTAATAGATGTGCTTTTTGAGGTTGTCTTGATGAATTTGGGCAAAGAGTGCCTTAGAAGGCAAGAGCACTAAAAAGCACCAAAGGATAGCCAGAGGAAATAAGACTTTATCTTTCATGCTCAAACTTACATAAATTCACCTTTATGTGCAATATAATTGCGTTGCATGTGCCCTTCTCAGCTATTGAGCGCTTCATCTAAACATAAAAAACGAAGAGGAGCGATTTATTGCTCCTCTTCGTTTTTTAATCTTCTAAAACTTCACTGTTGAGACTTTCTTTTTCGGTACGCTCTTCTTTAAAGTAGCGCTTCTGGAAAATCAGGATAAGAAAGACCCCAACGGAAATGGCCGAATCGGCAATATTAAAAACTGGTCGAAAGAAAAGAAAATGTTCACCGCCCCAAAAGGGAAACCATTCAGGAAAGTTACCTTCGATTAGAGGGAAGTAGAGCATATCGACTACTTTCCCGTGGAACAAGGAAGCGTAGCCGCCACCTTCGGGAAATAGAATGGCTTTTTCATAATAAGTACTCTCACTGAAAATCACGCCGTAAAAAGCTGAGTCGATAATATTGCCCACAGCACCTGCAAAAATCAAGGCTACATTGAGGATAAAGCCTCGGTGGTATTTATTTTTTACCATGTAATGCAGACCATAACCAATCCCCACAACAGCAACGATGCGGAATAAAGTCAGGAATAATTTGCCAAATTCGCCCCCAAATTCTAATCCATACGCCATGCCATTGTTTTCAATGAAGTGAATGAGGAACTTGTCACCAATCACGTTGAAGTCCTGGCCAATGGTCATGTTTAGCTTGACCCAAAACTTAGATAGCTGGTCAATCAACAGGATAATGAAAATAAGTGTGAGGGGTCTTGTATAGCCTTTCATAAATCTACAAAAATGGTCTTTGCTTCAACAAAGACCATTTCAATTAAACCTTTATTAATATTGCTTGTTTTTTGCTTCAATGCTCAATGTCGTGTGCGGAACAGCTTTTAAGCGTTCTTTTTGAATAAGCTTACCAGTCTCACGACAAATACCGTATGTTTTGTTTTCAATGCGCACTAATGCCGCCTCCAGATTGTCGATGAATTTCTTTTGACGGGCTGCCAATTGATTGGTTTGTTCTTTTTCCAAGGTAGCCGAACCATCCTCCAACGTTTTATACGTTCCTGCGGTATCATCCGTGCCATTGGCATTGCTGCTGCTTAAAGCCGAAGTTAAAGCCGAGAGTTCTTCCTTGGCAATACGAAGTTTTTCAAGGATGATTTCTTTAAATTCTTGTAGCTCGGCATCGCTGTAGCGTGTTTTTTCATTCGTAGTTCCCATAATCAAATCTTTTCAATTTTTACACTAATTTCTATACCGTCAATCTCAACGATATCTCCTCCGTTTGTCGCCTTTTCATCGTAATGCAGCGAATCGGCCAAAATTTCGGTGCAAATATACGATAAATTTTCGTTAATAGCTTCTTGTATTTCAGTATTTTGGGTTAAGCTAACATTAATTCTATCTGTTACCTCAAAGCCTTTTTCTTTGCGCAAATTTTGAATACGGTTAATCAATTCACGTGACAAACCTTCTTTTTTGAGGGCAGGGGTAATGTGCACATCCAACGCTACGGTCAGTTTGCCTAAGTTGGCCACTTGCCAACCCGCCACGTCTTCGGCAATGATTTCCACATCTTCCGGTGTGATATGGTAGGGGATGCCCGTTAGCGCCAGTGTTCCTGTTTTTTCCAACGTATCGATTTCCGTATCACTTAATGCTTGAATAGCCGATGCAACCACTTTCATATCCTTACCTACTTTCGCGCCAAGCACTTTAAAATTGGGTTTGATTTTTTTCTTGATAATACCAGTAGTATCGCTGATAAATTCTATGGCCTTGATATTGGTTTCGGAAAGGATAAGCTCGTGCACGTTTTCAACTTTCTGTTGGAAGGCGCTGTCCAATACCGGTACCAAAATCTTGTTCAATGGTTGGCGTACGTTGATACCCGTTTTCTTGCGTAAAGATAACGTTAAAGAAGAGATATCCTGTGCCAAGGCCATTCTTTCTTCTAACGCTTTATCCACCAAATCCTCATGATACGTCGGGAAATCGGCCAAATGCACCGATTCGTATGTTTCCTTGCCCGATCCTCCGTTCAAATCCAAATACAGCTGATCAGAGAAGAAGGGTGAAATGGGTGACATCAGCTTGGCAATGGTGTCTAAGCAGGTATAAAGTGTCTGGTAGGCCGAAATTTTGTCTTCCGTATAATCACCTTTCCAGAAACGACGGCGGCACAGGCGCACATACCAATTGCTGAGGTGCTCGTCCACAAAATTTTGGATAGCACGGGCAGCTTTCGTTGGTTCGTAGTCGGCATAATATTCATCGACTTCTTTGGTCAGACTGTTTAACAGGGAAATGATCCAACGGTCTATTTCGGGGCGTTTTACGATATCGGGTTCTGCATACGAGAACTTGTCGATATTAGCATATAATGCAAAGAAGGCGTAAGTATTGTACAACGTGCCAAAAAACTTACGACGGACTTCGTCCAAGCCTTCGATGTTGAATTTTAGGTTATCCCAAGGGGCGGCATTGCTGATCATGTACCAACGTGTGGCGTCTGCACTGTATTGAGCAATCGTGGCAAAGGGATCAACGGCGTTGCCCAAACGCTTAGACATTTTATTCCCGTTTTTATCCAATACCAAACCATTGGACACGACGTTTCTAAACGCGACTGATCCGCGAATCATGGTGGAAATGGCGTGTAGGGTAAAGAACCAGCCCCGTGTTTGATCTACCCCTTCTGCGATAAAATCAGCAGGAAAGGCATTGCTGTAATCGTCCTTAAAAGGTAATGGGTCGCCTGAAGCCAACTTTTCATAATCTAAGCCCCATTGCGCATAGGGCATGGCACCCGAATCGAACCAGACATCGATGAGATCGGGCTCCCTGAACATTTTTTGCCCATTTTCCGAAACCAATACAATGTCATCCACATACGGGCGATGCAGATCGAGCCCTTCCGTGCCAAATTTCGCCAGATAAGCTTGGTTGATCGCTTTTTCTTCTTCGGAAAGCACATCCGATTGGACAGCTTGCTCTAATAAGTCCTTCAGTTCTGGCAGTGAGCCTATGCAGATTTCTTCGTTCTCGTCCTCCGAGCGCCAAATGGGTAGGGGAGTCCCCCAATAACGGGAACGGGAAAGGTTCCAATCCACCAGGTTTTCCAGCCAGTTGCCAAAACGTCCAGTTCCGGTAGCTTCTGGTTTCCAGTTAATGGTTTTGTTCAGCGCCACTAATTGGTCTTTCACGGTTGTTGTGCGAATGAACCAACTGTCTAACGGATAATATAGCACGGGTTTGTCTGTACGCCAGCAGTGTGGGTACGTGTGTTCATACTTCTTAACGTCGAAGGCTTTATTTTCTTCTTTTAGCTTGATGGCAATCAGCACATCGGTTGGGCGGAAATCCTTGTCTGCGCGTTCTTCGTCCGAGTAATATTCTTCTTTGACAAAACGTCCTGCGAAGTCAGTGATTTCCTTGACGAAACGCCCTGTTCTGTCTACAGTGGGTACTTCCTTGCCATTCTCGTCGCGCACCAGAATCGCCGGTATACCATTTTCTTTACAGACCCTAAAGTCGTCCGCACCATATGTCGGTGCGGCATGTACGATACCTGTACCATCTTCGGTAGTGACAAAATCACCTGCAATAACCCGGAAGGCTTTTTCCAACAACTCATCGCTACTGACATAGGGGAGTAACTGGTGGTAACGTAAGCCAACCAAGGCTTCTCCCTTAAATTCGGAAGCAATTTCCCAAGGGACAATTTTGTCGCCCACGTTGTAGTCTTGGAAAGATGCATTTTGTCCTTCGGCTTTGAAATGTTTGCCGATAAGGTTTTTGGCCAAGATGACAGAAACCGGAGAGCCGGTATATTGATTGAAGGTTTTGACCTTCACGTAGTCTATATTTTTGCCGACGACCAATGCCGTGTTGCTCGGTAATGTCCACGGAGTGGTTGTCCAGGCGATAAAGGCCACATCTTCGTCTTCTGATTCTACCAATGTGGTCATGAAAGGGTGTACTTGCGCTTTGTCCAAGCGGAACTCGGCCACGATAGTGGTATCCTTTACATCTTTGTAAGTGCCGGGTTGGTTCAATTCGTGCGAGCTTAACCCTGTTCCCGCAGCGGGAGAATAGGGCTGTATGGTATAACCCTTGTACAGCAGTCCTTTTTTGTACAGCTCTTTCAGTAAGTACCAAAGTGTTTCAATGTATTCGTTTTGGTAGGTGATGTATGGGTTCTCCAGGTCAACCCAATAGCCCATTTTCAAAGTGAGATCATTCCATACATCGGTATATTTCATGACCTCCTTGCGACAGGCAGCATTGTATTCCTCAACAGATATTTTCTTTCCAATATCTTCCTTCGTGATGCCAAGGGTCTTTTCCACAGCCAATTCGATAGGAAGTCCATGGGTATCCCATCCACCTTTGCGTTTTACTTGAAAGCCCTTCAAGGTCTTATAACGGCAGAAAATATCCTTAATGGAACGTGCCATCACGTGGTGGATGCCGGGCATCCCGTTAGCCGAAGGCGGTCCTTCGTAAAACGTGTAGGGTTTGCTCGCAGGGCGGTTTGAAACACTCTTTTCAAAAATGTTATTCGACTCCCAACGTTCCAATATCTGTTTGCCTATTTCAGGCAGATTTAACTGCTTATATTCCTTATACATCCGAAATTTACTATTGTAATTTTAAAGGTCGCTAATTTAGTGATTTTAAATTTAAATTTATTCTCTACATTTATGGAATTTCGTGGTCTTTGCCATCGTTTATTAAAACCGCACGCGACTATGCACAAATTCCAAGCATTTTTATCAATAGGGGCGATCAGCACCTTGTTGTTTGCCACACAGCGTTTGAACGGCGAGGCCTTTGTAAATAGCATTATGGCATACCCGTTTCAAGAGGAAATTGCTATGTCACATGTCGAGCGTGCGAGCAGTATGGATACCCTCAAGCTACACCCATCTGCGGAACTGTTTGTCCTTGAGGAATTGGCAAAACCTGAAAGGTTGTTGCGGCTGATGCCTACGCCTCTTATTTTTGAGCAATTGAGCAGGGCAAAAATGGAACAGATCTCCAACCTTCCCGATAGTTTGGTCTACTTTGGCAAACATCCTTTCCTTTTGGGTATGCTTCAAGCTTATCAGGAACATCGCCTGATCGTGATTTCTCCCGATATCATATGGCTATTGATTGAGCAAGGTTTTGCAAGGCATATGGCGATTCATGCGGAAAAATTTAGGGATAAATTGGTTGATTTTGACGGAAAAAGAGAGCTCACGGTCGTGGTGGATGACAGGCAGATTGCGATCGGGAAGAAAAACAGCAAATGGGAAAGCATTTTCCCGCAATTTGTGGATCAAATCGAAACCTATACAGGGGTTGATTTATGTGCGGAATTTACGATCAGACTTTTCGACCACAGATGCAAACAGTAAAATCGTATCGGAAATAATTTTAATGGAGTCCGTTAAAGTATTCTTCGATTATAGGGTTATGACCATAGGATGTGGCTGTGGCCTGCCATCAGTTACGATTGAGGGAACAGCAGCAGATTGGGAAAGAATATTGGAAAAAATCGATTGCATCGAAACATATGATCTGACATGGTGGGCCCAAGAGCTGAAACCTATTATTCAGGAGATCATCAAAACGAAAAAAGGGAATATTGATAAGGCTTTTTGGAAGAATATGTTGCAAGTAGGCCATAAGGCTGTCTATGCACCGCACGAGACCATTGATGGCTGGATTGTCAAATTTTACCCGTTCAACGATAAAGGAGAGCGTCGGGACTTGGAACCCATTACCCATACAAATGCCATTGCGGCAGAGTACGTGAAAGTACCATTTGTGTTGGAGGACCGAACAACTAAGCAACAATATGCTATGGAATTTTGGGCAGGTTTATTCGGTCTGGAACAAGACCCGATAAACTTTAAACTAAAACCGGTTATTGGTTGGGCCGTGGCACATAGTGAAGGACAAAATCCCGTAACGACCCTACCGAAAGAGAGCTATGATAATGTTAGTCTTAAAAACATTATGCATATACCCCAACAATTTTTTAAGCTCCGGGAGATACGTGCCTTAACACTGGGTTTTATCGGCAGAGTCAATATCCCGGATCAAATCAGAGATATAAAGATTGGTAAAATGTATGTGACGGGTGATATTAATGCTGAAGAGGTAAAGCGAATTCAGGCATTATTGCCCGACACGTGGCTGTATATCCATGGACAATTGATAGCAATTGTCGACGGAGAGGTGGTAGGGATGGAAACCAATAATGGAAAAAATAGAAGGTTTCCAAATCCCTCTAAGGTTGATTCATTACGCCGAAAATGAACTTCCGCAACCACAAGTGCTGGTCGCGTTCGGATTGTTGAAGGTAAAACCTCGTGCATCCAAACCGTTTCGGAAGTCTATTTCCATGCCGGCAAGATATAGTCCGTGTGCTTTGTTCATAAATACACGAATCCCTTCGATTTCATATTCGTTATCACCTTCCTTCTTTTGGTCGAATCCAAGGATATAGCTCATGCCCGAACAACCACCGCCTTCAACACCCACACGTAGACCAAAATCGGCTCCAATTTCTTGTTGATCGATCAGTTTCTTTAGTTCTTTCACTGCACCTGCTGTAAGTGTGACGGGTGCTACAGCTATTGCGCTATCTGTACTCATATTTAAATTCCTTTCAAATCAAACAAAATTACATAATTTTAGACACATTTTTTGATAATCCTTATTTTTGACAATAACAAAACACATGGTATGAGTGCAGCGTTTATTGATTTCTTTACCCAAATTTTTGCCATCACCTTTGGGGTGTTGGCAGGGAGCCTGATTATTTTTCGTTTAATGTGGCCTAAAGTAGAATCCTATATATTGAAACTGAATGCGATTAACCAAAATAGACTGTTCACCAAAGAAATGCAGCAGATGCGTTTCGCGGCATATGAGCGATTGTTGTTGTTTGCCCATCGGATCGAACCACAGCAGGTGATGTTGCGAAACCATCAGCCTGGGGTGACGGCAGAACAGTTCAAGAAAGCTTTGATCCAAGAGGTCGAGCAAGAATACCAACATAATTTTGCCCAACAGCTTTACGTCTCTGACACGGCGTGGCGCTTTATCACTGACTTGAAGAGCAATACGATCCATCTCTTTCAAAACGCCGGACAGCATTTCCGCGGGGACACCCCTGTAGATCAGTATGTGGCGGTGATATTGAAACACATGAAAGAATTGGAAGAAAACCCTTACCATGCTGTACAGGCAATCTTGAAAAAGGAACTGAATAGTTGAACGGTTTGTCTTTGTTCTTTTCTCTTTTCTCCTTGTTCTTTATACTTTGCTCTTTTTCTATTATCTTTGCAACTTAATTTAAATAATAACAAAAATTACTCCTTAACAGTAAAATAAATGGAAAGAGATCAGGTCATTTTTAACCTCATCGCCGATGAGTTAAAGCGTCAGGAAGAAGGCATCGAACTCATTGCTTCGGAAAACTTTGTCAGCAAGCAAGTGATGGAAGCCGCCGGCTCTGTGTTAACCAACAAATATGCCGAAGGCTTACCGGGCAAACGCTATTATGGCGGTTGCGAAGTGGTGGATGAAATAGAAACCATCGCCATCGAACGGGCAAAGAAACTATTCGGAGCAGCATGGGTAAACGTACAGCCTCATTCTGGAGCGCAGGCCAATGCTGCTGTCTTTTTGGCAACCATCAAACCCGGCGATAAGATTTTAGGTTTGGACCTGTCTCACGGAGGGCACTTGACACATGGTTCTCCTGCAAACGTATCGGGAAAGATCTATCAACCATTATTTTATGGAGTAAAAGAAGATACAGGGCTTATCGATTACGAGCAGTTGGAAGAGACGGCATTGCGTGAGAAGCCAAAAATGATTATCTGTGGCGCTTCAGCTTATTCACGCGATTGGGATTATGCTCGCATTCGTAAAGTAGCTGATGAAATTGGTGCTTTAGTAATGGCCGATATTTCACACCCGGCAGGTCTGATTGCAAAAGGACTGTTAAATGATCCGCTTCCACATTGCCACATCGTAACGACAACAACGCATAAAACGTTGCGTGGACCACGTGGTGGTATGATTATGGTAGGCAAGGATTTTGAGAACCCTTGGGGAATCAAGACGCCTAAAGGCGAGATCCGTACCATTACGCAATTGTTGGATTTAGCAGTGTTCCCTGGTACACAAGGTGGCCCGTTGGAACATACCATTGCTGCTAAAGCTATCGCGTATGGCGAAGCATTGTCAGACGACTACTTGGAGTATGCAAAACAGGTGCAGAAAAATGCACAGGTATTGGCACAGTTCTTTGTGGACCACGATTATAAAATTATTTCGGGCGGTACTGACAACCACTTGATGTTAGTGGATTTGCGTAATAAGGATATTTCCGGCAAAGAAGCCGAAGCTGTATTGGGCAAAGCAGGGATTACTACCAATAAAAATATGGTGCCTTTTGATACTCGTTCACCGTTTGTGACCTCAGGCGTTCGTTTCGGAACGGCAGCCGTCACAACTCGTGGCATTAAGGAAAATGAAATCATCCAAATTGGTGAATTGATCAACGAGGCCCTGCTGAACCGCAATGACGAAAACCAGTTAGACAAAATCCACGGTAAGGTAAAAACGATGATGGCGCAGTTTCCGTTGTATAAATAAACACCATCCATCAAATATGACAAAGCCCCGCAAACAATTGCGGGGCTTTGTTTGTAATAAGAATGTTATAAAATGT
This sequence comes from Sphingobacterium wenxiniae, assembly GCA_040394995.1. Taxonomy (GTDB): domain Bacteria; phylum Bacteroidota; class Bacteroidia; order Sphingobacteriales; family Sphingobacteriaceae; genus Sphingobacterium; species Sphingobacterium wenxiniae_A. The sequence continues at coordinate 3,580 of JBEBRE010000063.1, read as the reverse complement.
GAATAAATGTTAAAAATCCATTTCCCTATTTGATTGTTCGCTAATTTTCATTTGCTTTGGGATAAGAAAAATTACAAAAGGAGGGCCTATACAACACCATTACTCTTAGAAAAACATATCAGAAAATTCAAACTCGATTAGGGGGATTTATTATGAAAACGTTAAAAGACAAGAGTGATCAGGAGCTTATCCAGGCTTATGTAGCGGGGAATGAAGCAGGGATTGAGGTGTTGTTGAATAGGTATAAATCGAAAATTTACACATCTATATATCTGCAGGTCAAAGACGAATATCTAGCAGAAGATATCTTTCAGGAAACTTTTATTAAAGTAATCAAAACACTTCAATCGGGAAGATATAACGATGAAGGTAAATTCTTGCCATGGGTCATCCGTATTGCCCAAAATATGGTGATTGATCATTTTCGTAAAGAAAAAAGAAGTCCGGCTGTGGTTACCAGTGATGGTTATGATATCTTTGGTGTGCTAGATTTCGCCGATGAGAGCATTGAATCCAAGCTCATGCATCATCAGCGAGATATAGACTTGCGAAAGATTATCCAATTGCTTCCTGATGACCAAAAGGAAGTGTTGATTATGCGGCATTTTTGCGATATGAGTTTTAAGGAAATAGCCGATATTACTGATGTAAGTATCAATACGGCCTTGGGGCGTATGCGTTATGCACTGAACAATCTTCGTAAAATGATAGAGGATCATAATTTAGCGCTGAATATCGGATAATGCTATATTAGAGTAATTCGGCAGGAAATTTTATGAATGCCATCTCTATGAAGATGGCATTTTTATTTTTACGAGAACATGCATGAAAATGTAAAAATGTCAGTGCTAAATAAAATATTAGGCTGATTTGCTGACAGAATGTGTAAATATTATTATCTTCAAAGGCGATAAGTGTGTTGGAATGAGATTTGACATTAAATTTTGAAATAGAAAAGAACAAAGATATGGCATTATATTGGATTATATTTATCGGTATCGCTCTGATCAGTTGGATTGTTCAAGCGCGATTTAAAAGTAAGTTTAAGAAATATTCGGAAATGCCTTTGAGCTCGGGAATGTCGGGTGCAGAGGTTGCACAGAAAATGTTGCAAGATAACGGTATTTATGATGTGCAGATTTTGGTAGCTAACCAAGGGCAGCTTTCTGATCATTACAACCCGTCTAACAAGACGGTAAACCTTAGCCCAGAAGTCTATCATGGGCGTAGTGTTGCCGCAGCAGCTGTGGCCGCCCACGAGTGCGGTCATGCCGTACAGCACGCTACGGCCTATTCTTGGTTACAGTTTCGGTCGGCTATGGTGCCGGTCGTCAGCATTGCTTCTCGGTTGACTTCATGGGTTTTGATGGCAGGTGTGTTGTTGATGGCATTTACCCACAACCCTTGGGTGTTGGCGGTAGGCGTGGGTGCTTTATTCCTCACGACCTTGTTTGCTTTCGTAACCTTGCCGGTAGAGTTTGATGCTTCAGGTCGTGCGTTGGTATGGTTGGATCGTGCAAGGGTAACGCATAGCCAAGAGGAACATGATGGCGCTAAAGATGCTCTAAAGTGGGCGGCCATGACCTATGTGGTTGCTGCGTTGTCAGCCTTGGTGACTTTGTTGTATTATGCCTATATATTATTTGCAAGAAGAGATTAGGATATAGTCATACACGAATAACATTGGAAAATGCGATGCCACAAGGTGTCGCATTTTTTTATATTTCCAATATAGCCGAGCTTTCATCGGTATTTTGTAACTTTGGCCCTTGTATATTTAAGGATGAAAGAGTAGTATAGATATGTTTCAGAATCTACAGGATAAATTAGACAGAGCCTTTAAAGTATTAAAAGGTCAAGGAAGCATTACCGAGATAAACGTTGCGGAGACGATGAAGGAAATTCGTAAGGCATTGCTGGATGCCGATGTGAATTACAAAACCGCAAAAACTTTTACCGATGAGGTGAAACAGAAGGCATTGGGGCAAAACGTACTGACCAGTATTTCCCCCGGACAGTTGCTCACCAAAATCATGAACGACGAACTGACTGAGCTGATGGGTGGGTCGGTAACCGAATTGGATACGTCCAAGAATCCCGCTGTTATCCTGATCGCCGGACTGAACGGTGCAGGAAAAACTACCTTCTCCGGAAAATTGGCTTACTACCTTCGTGATAGAAAGGGTAAAAAGCCATTATTGGTCGCAGGAGATGTTTATCGTCCTGCGGCGATTGATCAGTTACAGGTGTTGGGAGAACAGGTAGATGTGCCGGTTTACGTCAATCGTGAATCTACCGACCCTATTGGCATTGCCAAAGAGGGGGTAGAGGAAGCCAAGCGTAATGGCCATAATGTAGTGATTATCGATACGGCCGGCCGTTTAGCCATTGACGAGGCGTTGATGACCGAAATCACGGCTGTAAAAGAGGCCACGCAACCGAACGAGATTTTATTCGTGGTGGACGCCATGACAGGGCAAGACGCAGTTAATACGGCGAAAACCTTTAACGATCGTTTGGACTTTACGGGCGTGGTATTGACAAAATTGGATGGTGATACACGTGGCGGAGCGGCGCTTTCCATAAAATCTGTGGTTAATAAGCCTATTAAGTTTATCGGTACGGGCGAGAAAATGGAAGCCTTGGATGTCTTCCACCCCGATCGGATGGCCTCCCGTATTTTAGGGATGGGCGATGTGGTGTCGTTGGTAGAACGTGCGCAACAGCAGTTTGACGAGAAAGAAGCCGCTGAACTCCAAAAGAAAATACGCAAAAACAAGTTTGACTTCAACGATTTTAAATCGCAGATCCAGCAAATCAAAAAAATGGGTAACATGAAAGATTTGATGGGGATGATCCCCGGAGTTGGGAAGGCTATCAAAGATGTGGAGATTGATGATAATGCTTTTAAGCCCATTGAAGCTATCATTGATTCTATGACCCCTTTTGAGCGTGAGAACCCAGATGCCATTGACCAAAAACGACGTGTGCGAATAGCGAAAGGTTCCGGAACGGATATCAACGAAGTCAATAAGCTCATGAAGCAGTTTGCGGACATGCGTAAAGTGATGAAACAAATGTCCAATCCGGCCATGGCTTCCAAGTTGATGCGTGGCATGCCAAAAATGCCAGGCAAGTTCTAAATAAAATACAGAATGTATCTGAAAAAGGCAGATTATAAGGTCTCGAAAGAAAAACAAAAAACACTTTTTAATTCAAAACAATTATTCTTACCTTTGCAGACCTTATTGTAGGGATTACAATTGAGGGTAAATAGTTTATTAATTAATTAAATAAAAGCAAGTGAATACGTTAAGTTACAAAACTGTCTCTGCCAACAAGAACACCGTTAACAAAGAGTGGATCGTTGTTGACGCTGAAGGAGAGATTTTGGGGCGTTTGGCGAGCAACATCGCGAAAGTAATTCGTGGTAAGCACAAGCCTACATTCACCCCACACGTAGACTGTGGAGATAACGTGATTGTTATCAATGCAGACAAAGTTAGATTGACTGGAAACAAATTGGGCGACAAAGTATATGTTCGCTACACAGGCTACCCAGGTGGTCAGCGTTTCGTTT
>JBEBRE010000062.1:0-17605 GCA_040394995.1 Sphingobacterium wenxiniae | reverse complement strand
CATACAACTTGATATTAAAAATTGTGCAAGCACTATGCAACCGTAGTTGTTAGAATGGCAAACCGTTGTTGTCGTCGTTGTTTTCTGTGAAATCCACATCCTGCTCTTTCTCATCTTCTGATTGTGGCTCACTTGTAGATGATTTAGGATTTTGGCCGAAGTCTGACGACCTTCCTAGCAGTTTGAAGCTTTCACCGATTATCTCCGTTTTGTGGCGGTAATGCCCCTCTTTGTCCTTGTAGCTACGGGTACGTAAATGTCCTTCTATATACACCAATTTGCCTTTTTTCAGATATTGCGCAGCCATTTCGCCTAATTGGCGCCACATCACAATATTGTGCCACTCGGTATGTTGCATGCGCATGCCATCTTTTGTATAATTTTCGGAAGTTGCCAAAGGAAAAGTGGATACGGTAATGTTGCCTTCAAGATAACGGACTTCAGGATCTTTTCCCAAATGCCCCACTAAAATAACTTTATTAACGCTTGCCATAATCTATAATTTAGGGTTAATCAGATGACTATTTCTATCCAGAAAAGAGAATATAAGTTTATGTTTAGCTAATGTATCTATTTTTTGCGGAAGAAAGTAACGCCAGTTGGATTTTTTTAACTTTAAGGAAGCGGGGTCTTCCACGAGATAGAAACGTGCATAAATATTCTGATGGCTTAGTATATGCTTGACAGAATTTCCTATGGGAATAAGGGTCGTTTGAGGAACAAACCAGTTTTGAAAATCCGGATGTTTCGCTAATTCGTCTAATTCCAGATCGATAGCTGTTTCTATCAGTGGGAACTCGTATAAGTTTGCCCACACATCGCCTGTTTCCCGTTTGGCCATGAGTATCTTATCCGCATCTTGAATCACAAAATAATGGAAATAGCGGTTTTTGCTTTTTTTTCCCTTTATTTTTACGGGCAACATGTCCACGAGGTTGTTACGATAGGCTTCGCATTCTAACCGGAAGATGCAATGTTCGCAAAGCGGATTTTTAGGCTTGCAATGTATGGCACCAAAGTCCATAATGGCCTGATTGTATAAACCGGGATGTTTTTTGTCGAGCATTTGTTGTGCCAGCTCGGCAAATATTTTTTTTCCCTTGGAAGAATTAATGGGCTCATCGATACCGAAATAACGCGATAATACGCGGTATACATTTCCATCCACGACAGCTCTGGGTTCATTCGCTGAAAAAGAGGAAATAGCGGCTGCGGTATACTCGCCGACGCCTGTCAATTTGATGACCTCTTCGTATGTCGTTGGAAATATGCCTTTGTGGTCGTTCAATACCATTTTAGCTGCTTTATGCATGTTTCTGGCACGAGAATAATAACCCAATCCCTGCCACAGGCGCAGAATGTCTTCTTCATCGGCTTCGGCAAATTTTGTTACAATTGGATAACGTGCCAAAAACCGATGGAAGTAGGGCATTCCCTGCTCCACTCGGGTCTGTTGCAAGATGATTTCCGAAAGCCAGATAATATAAGGGTTTTGTGTGTTTCTCCAAGGCAGATCACGTCCATGTTCTCCATACCATCTTATCAATTTTGAGGCAAATGACATACGCAAAGGTGCTTATTTTTTCACAATAAAAGCAGACGTTAAAAATGTTAAAAAACGTAAAATATTGAGATTAAAGTGTTTGAAAACCTACATTTGTGTCGCTTTATCAAAAATGCTTTTACTTTTTATAACGCTATGTTAAAGAAAAAAACTTCTGTTGTGATTATTGAGTCCGACGGTGCATCTACAAAAAACATTCAAGTTCCTTCTTTCCTTTTTGCACATTGGAAGACCATATTGTGCTCTATCGTTGGATTGACCGGTATCGTCGTCATATCTTTGGTATACTTTGTTAAACAAAAAACTTCGGAAAAATATATACAGGTTTACGACCAAAAAATCGACAAATTAAAGGCTGAAAATCGACAGTTGGAGATGGATGAATTCAATAACCAAATGACGACGGAAGAAATGAGAAAATCTTTTCAAGCTATAGATAGTACGTTGGAACGCATTAATGAGAAAATGAAGAAACGTGGTTTGAAAGAAATTCGCGTTAAGAACGTGGGAGGGCCTGTTGAGCATGTAGAAGAAGACTGGGTAGAGCTTTCGGCTTTTTATGAACGAGAGTTGAAAAGTTTGGAAAAGAAATTAGAAGGCGTGCCGTTAGGAGTGCCTCATCGAGGGCGGGTTACCTCCCGATATGGCTATCGTCGGAATCCTTTTACCAACCGTGGACGCGAGATGCACTCTGGAGTGGATTTGAAAGGAAGAGTCGGTGACCCTGTAAAAGCGACGGCAAAAGGACGTGTAACCTTTGCTGGCTATAAAGGTGATTACGGATACGTGGTTATGGTAAAACATGCCAATGGTTACGAGACGCGCTATGCGCACTTGACAAGGACAAGAGTGAAGAAAGGGCAATACATAGAAGTTGGAGATATCGTTGGTTTGTTGGGAAGTACCGGAAGAAGCACCGGGCCCCATTTGCATTATGAGGTCCTTCATAATGACAAAAAACTAAATCCGGAAAAATATTTCTATTTTTAACCTCTCGACGTCACAATTCTTCCACGATATGTTCAGGTACGATATGGCCTTCTTGCAGTTCAATAATCTGCAAGTTCCTAAACTCTATTTTTGCACCCTCTGATTCCAAACACAGGTAGCCTTTTCGTTGGCTAGATTCCCGTATGCCATTGACAAATTTCCCGTTTACGGAAAGTTTAATCGTACCATCTACACAAACTACGGTATATTTGTTCCATTCGCCCACGCCCAAGCACCTGTTTTCCGACGATTTGCTTCGTTCTCCTCGAGGGTTGTCCGGAATGGTTTCCGTTTCTCCGGCGCCGAACAGTTCTCCATGTACATAAGCTATGGGAGGTGTTTCACCATTTCGCTTATTTTGGTTCACCCAGTCCAGTTCCAGCATCTGTACTTCCACACCACTTGGCAATCTGCTGTGTTCCTCTGGTTGGGCATCGCACCACACAAAGATGCCGGAATTACCCCCTTTTTCCATGTGGCGCCACTCGACATGCATGATAAAGTTTTGGTACATCTTTTCCGAGCGCACAACTCCGATAGGCCATCCCTTGCACACCAATTTGTCCCCTTCTTTATACCACGTGGTGTCTGAGGTATTAACATCCACCCATTTCAGCGGTTCGGATCGCTGTTCTCCGTTTATTAACGTTTCAAAAATTTTTCTTTCTCCAAATTCAAAAAGGATTTGCTGAGCTATGGCCATGCTTACATGACTGCCAAAAATCCCCAAGAGCACCATAAATCTAAATATCTTCATGCTGTATGTGTTGATTATCTTCCTAAAATAAAAAAACTCCCGCTATTATGAAATTGCGGGAGCTTAAAAAATATATAGGCTTTATTCCAGAGCAATTACGCTTCGGCATATTCTTCAATGGGCGGACAAGAACAAATCAATGTTCTATCTCCTTGTGAATCGTTTACACGCCCTACCGAAGGCCAAAATTTATTTGCTTTTACGTATGGTAATGGATACGCAGCTACCTGACGGCTATAGGACCTGTTCCATTCATTGGCTGTGACTACTTCTGCTGTATGCGGCGCATGTTTCAGCACGTTTTCCTTTTGGTCTTCTTCTCCTGATTCCACAGCCGCAATTTCTGCACGAATAGCAATCAAGGCATCGCAGAAACGATCCAATTCTGCTTTTGATTCTGATTCTGTCGGCTCGATCATCAGTGTTCCGGCTACGGGAAACGACACCGTTGGAGCGTGGAAACCATAGTCCATAAGCCTTTTGGCAATGTCGCCAACTTCGATGCCTACATTTTTAAAGCTACGGCAATCCAAGATCATTTCATGGGCACATCTGCCATTCGCTCCGGCATATAGCACAGGATAATGATTTTCCAGGCGCGCTTTGATATAGTTGGCATTCAAGATAGCCATCTTGGTCGCGTTGGTTAATCCGTCTGCGCCCATCATGGCGATATATGCATACGAGATGGTTAGGATAGATGCGGAGCCAAAAGGAGCTGCCGAAACGGCTGAAATGCCTTGTTTGCCCGAAATTTCCACCACACTATGGTTCGGTAGGAACGGCACCAGATGTGCTGCCACGCCGATTGGTCCCATACCAGGGCCACCTCCACCGTGAGGAATACAAAATGTTTTATGCAGATTTAAGTGACACACGTCTGCACCGATAAAACCTGGACTGGTCAACCCTACCTGCGCATTCATATTGGCACCATCCATATATACTTGTCCGCCATTTGCATGGACAATCTCACAGATTTCTATAATAGATTCTTCAAAAACACCATGTGTCGAGGGATAGGTGACCATTAAGGAGTTTAAATTTGTCGCATGCTCTACAGCCTTTGCTTTTAAATCGGCAACATCAATATTTCCATATTCATCACATTTCACGACAACTACTTTCAAACCAGCCATCGAAGCCGAGGCCGGATTTGTGCCATGAGCTGAGGCTGGGATAAGACAAATATTGCGGTGTGCTTCGCCACGGCTCTCGTGATAAGCACGAATTACCATTAGGCCTGCATATTCACCCTGTGCACCAGAATTGGGTTGAAAAGACATTTTTGCAAATCCTGTGATCGCAGAAAGCCAATCGTTCAACTCGTGAATCAGTTGCATGTATCCTGTTGTTTGGTCAGTTGGAGCGAAGGGATGCAAGCCTCCAAAATGTGCCCAAGTCAATGGGATCATTTCAGTGGTGGCGTTCAGCTTCATGGTGCATGATCCCAATGGGATCATGGAATGGCACAAGGACAAATCTTTTGCTTCCAAAGATTTGATATAACGCAACATTTCACTCTCGGAGTGATAGCTGTTGAAAACAGGATGTGTCAAGAAATCTGATTGGCGAATCAGTTGCTCAGGAATAGAAGAATATGGCAGGTTCATAGCCAAGGCCGGCAAATCGACATCATTTGACGTTTTGCCTTTGATTTTAGCAAAAACCTTAACGATAGTTTGAATATCTTCGAACGTAGTGGTTTCATCAATGGAAATGCCGACCAAGCCGTCCTGATAGAAAAAATTTAACTCATTATCCAAGGCTTCCGCTTTTAGTGCACCTGCTTGTTCACCTACGTTGATACGCAAGGTGTCAAAGTAGGTTTTGTTGGTTTGCTCGTAACCTAATTCTTCTAGCGCTTTATCCAACAGTTTTGTCAAATCATGAATGCGCTGTGCAATATTTTTAATTCCTCTTGGTCCGTGATAGACAGCATAGAAAGATGACATAATTGCCAAAAGCGCTTGGGCTGTACAAATGTTGGAAGAAGCTTTATCACGGCGTATATGTTGCTCGCGCGTTTGCAAAGCCATACGTAAAGCATAGTTGCCATTGGCATCCGATGTTACACCAATAATACGACCTGGAATATTGCGTTTGTACATATCTTTGGTCGCAAAAAACGCCGCATGTGGCCCGCCAAAGCCCATTGGCACACCAAAACGTTGTGAATTTCCCACCACAACATCCGCACCCCATTCACCCGGAGGAGTCAACAGGGCCAATGACATAAGATCTGTTGCCACACAAATAGTGATGCCTTCGGCATGGGCAACTTCCGTGAAAGAAGCATAGTCTTCCACCGTCCCATCGGCCGCAGGATATTGAATGAAAGCGGCAAATACATCTGTCGATAAGTTTACCTCTTCTATATTTGCCACACGAATTTGGACACCAAACGGAATGGCCCGCGTTTGCAACACATCCAGTGTTTGCGGATATATGTTAGGCGACACCAAAAACACATTGGCTTCTTTATTCTTACGCGCACTGTACAACATGAACATCGCTTCTGCCACGGCAGTCGCCTCGTCTAATAGCGAAGCGTTCGCGATTTCCAAGCCGGTCAAATCGGAAACGGCAGTCTGGAAGTTCAATAAAGCCTGAAGGCGACCTTGTGCAATTTCAGCCTGATAAGGCGTATATTGCGTATACCATCCTGGATTTTCCAGCACATTCCGTTGGATGACTCCCGGAACAGTGACATCATAATAGCCCTGTCCGATATAGGACTTGAATATCTTGTTTTTATCCGCCACTTGCTTTACTTTTTCCAAGTATGCCTTTTCGCTTAAGGCTTTGGGCAAAGCGAGTGGGGCTTTTAGCCTGATCTGGCTTGGAACGGTTTGTTCGATAAGTTCATCAACGGATGGTACACCTAAAAAGGCTAACATTTCTTGCGCTTCTTCGGCACTGGGTCCGTTGTGGCGATCTTCAAATTTTTCTTGATAAAATACGTGGCTCATGTTGCACTTAACTTTTTGATTTCCATAACACTACCGTTAAAATCCTATTCGCCGGTAGGTATGCCGCCTCATCTATTTTTGCGTGTACAAAGATACGATTTTATGCAGGAATAAAAATGCTTCCAAGCATTTTTGCTCCTAAGAAAAAGGAGCAAACGTTTGCGCAATGTTCCCCTTGTATTTTGATATGTCATAGGATTGCTCTTTCAAAGAGATAAATCGATTGCGTAATTTTAAAATACCGTCTTAATAAACACCTGAACTGTTCTTTTTTGCGTAATTTTGGAAAAAATGATTTATCAGGATTGATATGATTAAAAACACAGCATTAACCGAGCACCATATTGCCTTAGGTGCTAAGATGGTACCTTTTGCAGGCTTCAATATGCCCGTTCAATACTCGGGGATCAATGATGAACACGAAACCGTTCGCACAGGTGTAGGCGTATTTGATGTCAGCCACATGGGTGAGTTCATTCTCAAAGGGGAAAAAGCACTCGATTTAATTCAAAAAATCTCTTCAAACGATGCTTCTAAATTATATGACGGCAAAGTTCAATATGGCTATATCCCAAATGAAGAGGGTGGAATTGTCGACGACTTTCTGACCTATCGCATTGATGAACAAACTTATCTATTGGTCGTTAATGCTTCCAATATCGAAAAGGATTGGAACTGGATCAGAAAGTACAATGTCTATGGTGTCGATATGAAGAATATTTCAGACAAAACCTCTTTATTTGCTATCCAAGGACCTAAAGCTACAGAAGCATTACAGTCTTTGACGGACATCGATTTGGCTCCAATGGAATACTATACCTTTGCCAAAGGTACCTTTGCTGGTGTGGACAATGTCTTGGTTTCGGCTACGGGATATACGGGTGCAGGTGGGTTTGAAATCTACGTTGCTAATGAAGATGCCCAAAAAATATGGGACGCCATTTTTGAAGCCGGAGAACCTTACGGTATAAAGCCCATCGGTTTAGGCGCACGGGATACACTTCGTTTAGAAATGGGATTCTGTCTGTATGGCAATGATATTGATGATACTACTTCCCCTTTAGCAGCGGGCTTGGGTTGGGTCACCAAATTCACTAAGGATTTTGTAGGTAGTGAAAACCTCAAAGCTGAAAAGGAAAAAGGGGTTTCTCAAAAATTGGTCGGTTTTGAAATGATCGATCGAGGCATTCCACGCCATGATTATGAGATTGTGGATGCCGGAGGCCATAAAATTGGACGCGTAACCTCAGGCACACAATCTCCTACACTGAAAAAATCGATAGGATTGGGATACGTGGATACAGCCTTTGCCAAAGAAGGAACGGAAATCTATATTAACATCCGTAACCAAAAGGTCAAAGCTGCGGTGAAAAAACCTCCTTTTGTGAAATAAATCTTCTTATAGTAGATACGTTGCATGCAACGTATCTACTTTTTATTTAGCTTACGTTGTTGCGGTTTTCCTTGAGTAGTATTCCTTCGGACCACCTTCAGCAATACCACTTTCAAGTAAATCAACACGACCAATAGAGCAATGGCAATGAACAGGAATATATGGTTGGCTGTTTGATAAGCCATAATGCCACTATATACAATGAAAGCGATTGCAATATTCAATACAACGTTTAAAATAAAATATTTTGTCATCTCTATTTTTTTCTCTTGGAAAGGCCCAACACTTTATCCCGCATAAAAAAGAAATAGGCTACTCCGGCCAAAACGTTTCCAAAGATGATAAAAATAATCAACAATATTCGTTCTGTAGTGGAGAGGAAGGGAGAAAGTATCACTTCCCTAAGTGCCAAAAACACCCATGTAAGGGATAACAACAAGGCTATACTGATTAAAACATTGGCTAAAGGAAAGTCCAAAATTTTAAAAAGTATAGCCAGTATATAAAAACCTAAGCTGAAATAGAATGCCTGCTGTGTTTGGTGCGCTAAATTCCTCATGCAACAAAGGTAGAAAAAAGGAACAATTCCCCGTTTTTTACGCATTGGCGTCAAGTTAGTGTGTTTTGTCATTTCGACCGAAGGGAGAAACCTATAAAAGAGTAGGGAATAAACCTTTCCATCTATAGATTCCTCCTCGTGCCTCGTCGGAATGACAATATAGTCTCTGTTAAGTTGACGCGTATGCGAAAAATCGACATAACACACGAAGTGCTTTTATACCATTTTTAATGCTTTATATTAGAAGAAGACTGCTCTTAATCTTGACGCTAATGCGTTTTTTACGGGAATATGCCCAGTTCTTCGTAAGCAACACCGATCTTATCGATGGCACAAATAAATGCAGCCGTTCGCAGATCCTCCACATCTTCTTTAGAGACATAGATATCCCTGATTTCCCGGTAGGAGCCGATCATTGTGTCCTCCAATCCGGAATGGACCAAATCGATTTCATCCGGACCTCTTAAGATGGTTTTGCGCTCCAGATCTGAAACCTTTTTGCCTGTGGTGGATTCAATGATGTCGATCAGCTCGTGATACATGTTTTCACTAAAGCGTTTCTCTAGACGGCCGTACCGAACGTGGCTCAGGTTTTTCAACCATTCAAAATAAGAGACTGTCACCCCACCGGCATTCAGATAAATATCAGGGATGACCAATATGCCCTTTTTATTCAAAATCTCGTCTGCTTCGGAAGTCAATGGACCGTTCGCGGCTTCCCCAACAATCTTGGCTTGTATCCTGTCCGCATTATCTTTGTGAATGACACTTTCCAAAGCCGCTGGAATCAAGATATCACAAGGTTGCTCTAAACCTTCCGCCGGATCGACAAAATTAATTGCTCCCGGAAAATTCAAGATGCCCCCGGTTGCTTTACGATGGGCTTGCACGGCATCCACATCCAATCCGTTTTCATCATATATCGCGCCGTTATATTCTATAAGGCCTACCAATTTGGCACCGGCTTCCTGAAAATACTTGGCCGTATGATAGCCTACATTCCCCAGTCCCTGTACAATGATCTTTTTGCCGGCAATACCCACCGATAGACCTAACTTTTGCATGTCTTCTTGAAAAGAACAAGCTTCGCGAATGCCAAAGAAGACCCCTAATCCTGTCGCTTCCGTACGACCGCGCACACCGCCTTGTGAAATAGGTTTTCCGGTTACACACGCCTGTGCATTGATATCGTTAGGGTTCAACGAAGCATAGGTGTCCACAATCCAGCTCATTTCCCGAGAACTCGTTCCATAATCAGGTGCAGGTACATCTATTCCAGGGCCGATAAAATTCTTTTTGCAAAGCTCTGATGTATATCGTCTTGTAATTTTCTCCAATTCAAAAGCAGAATATTTTTTTGAATCTATTTTTATACCGCCCTTTCCACCGCCAAAGGGGACATTGACAATCGCACATTTATAGGTCATCAAGGCAGCTAAGGCCATCACTTCCTCTTGGTCAACCTCTAAACTAAAGCGGATACCTCCTTTACAAGGTAGTTTGTGGTGCGAATGCTGTACTCTGTAGGCTTCTATTACTTCCACTTCATTGCCGATTTTCACGGGGAACTTGACCCGCAAAATGGAATTACAGGCCTTGATCTGGTCCAAAATGCCCCTGTCGAAACGGGTGAACTTAGCCGCTTTCTCAAAATTGCGCTGTACGCTTTGAAAAAAACTCTGATTTGATGAATTTGTGTTGCCCATAACGGTCTATCTATTTTTTGGTTCAAAATAATAGACTAAAGTTAGCTAAACTTTAAAAAGTGAAAGAGTGAAATAACATAAAAAGGAAAAATTATTTTTTAAGAGACGAAACGACGGTTTTATTGACAATTAAATAAATTTTATGCTGTTATTGTGTTATTTTATAGACAAAACGTCTTTTTCATTGAAACAAAAAAGAGGGCTTTTTTGCCCTCCTTTCAAAAATCTGAAAATACTTGTTTAATAAACGTCCATTTCAGGGTCGACTTCTTCTTTCCATGCCAAAATTCCCCCTTGCAAATTGGCTAAATTATCAAATCCTTGTTGTTCCAAAAGCATCACCGCTTGGGCACTCCTCTTGCCTGATCGACAATGGATAACCACTGGCTTATCTTTCGAAATCTTGTCCGCCTCGATAACGATACCTGCTAAGGGGATATTCAGGCCATCTAAATTAGAAACTTCGTATTCGAATGGTTCGCGAACATCGATCAACTGAAAGTCCTCATTGCGATCGATCATCCCTTTTAATTCTTCAACAGTAACTTCTTTCATGTTTTTTTGCTTTCATCAAACTTAGATAAATTTACGTTTATATGCAAACCTCCCTGAGGAAAAACTTAAGCGATTCTTGCAAGGAAATCTCTCAAAAAAGCATGTAGATTCCGAATAGCTAATCCCATTTCCCATGTCTCCCGATTTCGGGGTTCGATGTAGTTGGAAATCGCACGGAATTGCAATACCGGCAACTGTTCACGACCGGCTACAAAGAACACCGCAGCTCCTTCCATGCTTTCCACCAAATTATCCGGATAATTTTGACGCAGGTAACGAATACTGTCTTCCGATCCGTGAACCGCATTTACTGTAATTCCCTGTGCGGTTTTAATTGTGATGCCATGGTCTTCAAAGATATTTGGAAGACGCTCGCTAAAAACAGATCGGCCGAACCCCAATTCTTCTATAGGAATAAAACGATTTCTATCTTCGGCACCAAATTGGAACACCTCATCTTGCGTGATGCGATACACCTCTCCCAATCGCAGATTTTGATCAAGAATACCTCCTACACCTACGTTAATAACCACATCATACTGCTCGCTTTGGAGCTTCTTTGTCAAAGTGTATACAGTAGACAACATACCCACACCGGTGACTAGCGTATCTATGCCGTGGCCTTGGAGCCATTCCAAAGAAGGTTCAATTTCCTGTGCTGTCGCGACGACGATAAGTATTTTCATTTAGCTTTTATTCTGAACTTACTAAAATACAGGTTTTAATTGGATGTTGCTAAATGATAATGCATCCATTTGAATTGTTAAGTGCAATGGAGGATTAAATTAGGCATGAGATATGCGTATTGCGATTTGCGAAATATCAATCATTTTGTCACATTTTTTGTTTCTGTCGAACAAAAAATCCGCCAAAACGGGCTTTGGATATGACGACATCGCTACAAAAATAGCACCCCGATGGGGTGCAAGAAGCAAATATGAATACTGCTAAGTGTACTGCGCTTAGCCTTATGGAAGCTATCTACATCGGGCAGAAGAGGACAGAAGGCGACCACTCTCCCCAGCATCGGGAGAATAGAAAGCCAAGATGGGGTTTGAGGGATGGGTAGGGCCTTGTTCGGCGGGATTTTGGTCTTGAGGGTGGGACGAGGCGAACATCAGCCCTTCATCTTGGCTTTGCTATTGTGCGTTGGACTTGTGCGCCGTGCCTCGGCTCAGACGAGGACAAGATGCCTAGGGAGAGTGAAAAGGCCTTGCTTACTTGGGCCTATTCCAAGTAAGAGCCTGCCCGGCTTGAGGGCAAACAAAGTGTCCAATTTAACCCTCCGTTTTAAGTATATCCGTTAAAATAAAGAAAGCAAAGTGATTGTTCTTTTCTGTTGTTGCTGTTGCCTCATTTCAATTAATTTTTATATCTTCACCGCAAATAAGTTGAAAATGAAAAAATACCTTTTAACAGGAATTACTATTTGTTTGGGATTCATCTCTTTTGCACAAAAGGCTGTTGAATTCAAATTAAACCCTGAAATCGGAAAACCGTTGAACATCAATATGCTCATGAAAATGGATGTGGATGGTCCACAGAGCATCATCATGGACATGAACATGAAAATGGAAATGATACCTACCAAACAGGAAAACGACAACCTTACGATAGAAAACACAACCAAGGCCATTAAGGTAGATATTGATGCAGGCATGATGACCATGTCCTACGATTCGGAAACAGAGGCCACAGATGAAATGGCGAAAATGTTGGCTACGCAATTTTCAAAAATCATCAACCAGAAAATTGGCTTGGTGATGACTTCTAAAGGCAAAACTGTTGATGTCACTTTGCCTGAAGGTTTTGAAGGACAAGGATTTGATAAATCCTCTTTTTCCAACATTGCTACTGCCTTTCCTGACAAGGCCGTTGTACCCGGCGAATCGTGGGAAAGCGTTACAGAGATGTCGGACAACCCTATTGTAGCCAAGACAGCATTGGTTTCGACCTACCGTGAAGAGACGGCTGATGGCTATGTTGTAGATGTGGAAGGCAAAATATTTGACAAATCAGAGAATGAGGTAGGGGCCGTATCGGGCTATTATACATTGGATAAAAACACACACTTTACCAAAAACAGCGAATTGAAAACTTCCATTGAGGTTCAAGGATCAAAAATCGTAAACGACATGACCTTAACTGTGGACTAAAATAAAATGATCTTACAGATAGGCTGTTAGAAATGTACGAAGGTGAAGCATTCTAACGATGTCAAAAATGCAGATTATTCATTTGGTCTGTACGCAAAGGCCATTACGTTCGGTTGCCACGTCTCTTTAACTCACAATGATATTTTTTGCTATCTTTTAGATGCTCTCATCTACAGATCGCCATAGAAGCTCGTTTTATAGTATCTGTGGTGATCTGCAAGCTTAAATAGAGGAAATATATTATTTCGATATTTTTGAAATACCTTGAAAAAGGTAGCCTAAGACAATGACGGAGACACAGCCAACCAAATTTAACCACAGATAAGCCAAAATATCCATTTTCCAAATAGCGAACACGATGACTTCGGACAAAATGGCTGCAATAAAAACGGCCTTTCCTCCTATCTTTTTAAAATAAAAGGCCACCAAAAAAATCCCGAGGATAGTGCCATAAAACAGCGACCCTAAGATGTTGACGGCTTCCAACAGATTGCCCAATTGGCTGGCATACAAGGCCACTAGCAACGTAATAATACCCCAAAAAAGCGTGAAAAACCGAGATGCATTGAGATCGCTTCGCTCCGTACCGTTCTTATGGATAAAACGTTTATAGATATCCACAACAGTGGTAGAGGACAGTGAATTGATTGCACTTGCCGTGGCACCCATGGACGCCAAAAAGATAATGGCAATTAGCAATCCGATCAATCCTTTGGGAAAGGTAGAAGTGACAAAAGATAAAAAGATGTAATTGTTGTCATTCAGTTCAGCATCCGGATTATTCTTTTTCAGCAAACTTTCTACTTCCTTCCGCAACGCTTTGTCTTGGTCATTTTTTTCTTGCAATGCTTGCCTTGACACATGGATTGCTCCTTCATCGTTTTGATGGAGCGCATCAGCCAATTTTTGAACGATTACCGTCTTTTCTTTGCTGAGGCTCTCGTGCTTTTGCATAATGCCGGCATACTCCTCTTGGTACACACTGTTTTCAATTTTATTGACCTCTACATGGTTAAAGAAAAGAGGTGCGGTGTGGAACTGATAATAGGCAAAAACAAGGATTCCAATCAATAAAATACAAAACTGCATGGGAACTTTTAACAGCCCGTTCATCAATAGCCCCATTCTGGAATCACGTACCGAAGATCCGGTCAAATAACGTCCCACTTGGCTTTGGTCTGTGCCAAAATAAGACAACTGCAAGAAAAAACCACCGATTAATCCTGTCCAAATTGTATATTGATTATTTAAGTCAAAATCCCAATCTATGGCGTTGGTTTTTCCCGATTTGCCCGCAATGTGCAAAGCTTCTGAAAAACCGATATTCTCGGGCAGCATCTTTACCACTACAAATCCGGCCGCCAACAATGCCGTAAAAATAATGCCCATCTGCAAAAGTTGTGAGTAGGACACGGCTTTCGTCCCACCCCATACGGTATACAAAACAACAATGGAACCGATAATGAGGGTAGTGTAGGTCACATCCAAATGCAGGATGCTGGAAAGAATGATCGAGGGTGCAAAAATGGTGATGCCCGTGGAAACACCGCGCTGTATAAGGAAAAGGATAGCGGTAAGCGCCCTCGTTTTCACATCAAACCGCTTCTCCAAAAATTCGTAGGCGGTATAGACTTTCAGTTGATGGAAAATGGGAACAAACGTGATACACAGCACAATCATGGCCAAAGGCAATCCAAAATAAAATTGCACAAAACTCATGCCCTGTGAATACGCCAATCCGGGAGCGGAAAGGAACGTAATAGCGCTGGCTTGGGTGGCCATCACGGAAAACCCCACATTATACCAGGGGAGTTCCCTATCCCCTACAATATAGCCATCGATGTTTTTAATCCCCCTGCTCTTGTAGATGCCATATACAACGATGAGCAGTAGGGTAAGAAAGAGTACTATCCAATCAATAGTACTCATGAATAATATTTAGTGAACCAATACATAAAGCCAATGCAGGCCACCAGCCAAACACACACCAGGATGTAAAACTGTGTCCAGCTCTTCACAAAAGGTGGAAGTCCCTTATCTGTCATGCGGTTTATGTGGCAGTATAACACTGATGAACACAATGGCAAGAACTAGTCCAATGACAGCACCGCCAATGAAGCCTAAGAACGTACCATTGGTTATGATGGAGATTAAGGCCCCGAATACGGTACCTAACAATAAAATGATGCCTTTAACGTTTAATGTTTCGTTTTTTTCTACTTGATTTTCCATTATTTTATTTAGCTGCTTTTTCTTTTGCTAACAAATTTACAAATAATCTGTTAGCTCCGGGAACTCCGGCGGGCAATTGTCTAAAAAAAGATAGCGATGTGTACACAAATTTACCTTTTCCGATGCGGTTTATCAATAAAGAGCCATGGTGAGGAGCTTCATTTTTATCGTTCATTGACAATGGAGCACTATAGCTTTTGTCAAAATCTTCTGCAAAATACAACCCTCTTTCTTGTACCCAATGGTCAAAATCAGCTTCAGTAATCTTATTGGGGTAATTCAGAACAGGGTCTACAGGGTTAACAAAAGTTACTTTGGCATCTTCCTCTGTGACGCGAGTACGGGTCAGTTTCAAGGGCTTGGGAGCAAAGTTCTCCCGTGGCAGTCGCGAATTAACATTGTATTGCATGACCACAACACCTCCATCTTCCACATAAGCATGCAAGTCATCCAGCTTTTGTGCAATGTGGCGGTCAACATTCAAAATGCGAACGCCTAACACCACGGCATCATACTTGGCCAGAATGGCTTTGTTTATCGCTTCGGACTTCAAGAGGTCGACTTCTATGCCAAGCTCCCGCAAGGCCTCCGGCACCAAATCCCCTGCACCCATGATATACGCTACCTTTTTGACAGGATTGTTTATTTCCAAAGATTGCAATTTGAGTTGGGCATCCGGAAACCACGATTGCTTCGGGATATGGTCGTAGGCAATCTCCCGTATTCTTTTGAGTTGCTTATCATTTGTTCGAATGTAAAATGCCGAAGCTTCGTTGTTAGCACCTACATGGGTAACCTGTATGATTTTGGTGATATAAGGCTGGTTTTCCTCAAAATGAAGAGCGACCTCCGCAGGTTCTATTTTCCATCCTTTAGCTTCCGAACCAAGCTGCACAGTGTAAGATGCTTTTTTGTCTTGATGGTTTTGGAAAGTAACCTGCACGGTTTTGCTTTCATTCGGCGGGATCAATAGCGCTTGCTTATCCATTGCAACGGTCAGGGCAGGGGTGATCTCCACCAATTGGCGAACTTCTCCTCTCACTGGATCTACATATTTAAATTGCAGGGGTTCGGTTATATGGAGGTGCACACCTCCGATTTCCAGTTCGATAGTGGCAGCAGGCATATTTTTGTTGATAGGATAGCCGATATCCTGTTGTTGCACATCAAACTTTCCTAACCCATGGGGTCTTTCTAACCAATAAGGTTGTGTCACGGAAACAGGCGTTGTCTTACCTTCAAAATAGTACACTTCGTTATACGGCAAGCGTTTGTTCACCGCTTGTTCATCTATGCGGATAACATTTACTGCAATCTCCGGGTTGCGTTGAATGATTTCTGTTTGATACGAAAAGGCAGTTCCTTCGACATAGCTGGCCTTGGACACCAAGCTTTCGATTTTGATACCGGCGCAGGCCAAAAGCAATTCTTCTACTTCTTTGGATTTTTGTGCTTTCCAATAGGCATTGTCTATTTTTTGGATACTTTGCCAGATGAGGGCAAGTTGCGGAATGGACAATTGCGGTTGTTGCGGATTGAAGTCAGCGATTAGTTTATCAACGCTCTTTTGGATGGTTTCATCTTTCGTTAAACGGTTCCATGAAAGGTCGATATGGTCGAATAAATCTTCCGTAGCGCTTTCTCCGGCCACATGTTCGAAAGTTTCGAGCAATACGCCGTTGGTACCGGCCGATCCAAAGCCTTGGCTTTTGTGCTGCGAACGGCTAAGTGCCGCCAATTCTCCATACGACTTTCCCAATAAAGGGTTATAATTGCCAATATCCATCCGAAGCTGATTCGTCGCATCGCCCTGCATGCGCATAAAGTTGGCTGTATTCCAAATCAGGCGTTTGGCTTTCCATACACTTACTTCACGCAACTGTTCGGGAAATTTGTTTGGATCGCCTGCGGCCTCAAACGCTTCACGAGCCAAAATCGCAGAAGCTTGATGGTGACCGTGGCCCCCTCGCTCATCTGGCGGAAAGCGGGTGATGATGACATCCGGTTGCAATTTCCGGATAATCCAAACAGCTTCCCGTAGCACTTCTTCCTTATTCCAAAAACGGAACGTCTCTTCAGAGGTTTTGGAAAAGCCAAAGTCGTAAGCCGAAGAAAAAAACTGTTCACCACCATCGATTTTTCGGGCCTGCAAGAGTTCTTGCGTGCGGATAAGCCCCAGCTCAATTCCCTGTTCCGTTCCGATAAGGTTCTGACCGCCGTCTCCTCTTGTCAAAGAGAGATAAGCGGTTCTCACCTTTCTTTCGGACGCGAGGTAGGAAATCAACCGTGTATTTTCGTCATCCGGATGGGCCGCAAAATATAAAACCGAGCCCAAAACATTCAACCGCTCCATTTTCAAAAGGATATCAGCCGCCGTTTGCGGATGATAGGACTGACCAAAGGAGGCTTTAACGATAAAAAAGAAAACAAGTATGCTGATAGATATCTTATTCATGCTTCCTAAAATAGGAAATATTTCCTGCTATCAAAAGCATGAAGGGTAAAACTGTTCTGAACGAAGTGTAATAGGACAGTTTCTATATGGGTTAGTTGCTATAATTTTTCCACAATGCTGGTTGAGCGAAGTCAAAACCATCATTGTGGAAAAGGTGCTATAGATTTGTTTATTGTTTATTTATGACTTCACTGGCGTGATAGGTCTCGTTTTCTGCTTTGAAGATTTTAAATTGCACATCGTATTCTTCCGGAACGTAAATCACG
>JBEBRE010000061.1:0-17882 GCA_040394995.1 Sphingobacterium wenxiniae | reverse complement strand
TGGCCTGTCACCCCACCATCGCAAGACGTTTAGGATAACTGATCCACAGTTGAAGCTTTTTTAATATCCTTAAAATACGGGAATGATACCTGTAGATAGAACTGTGCTATATGTACCTATCTATGTGAGAGATGGTGCACTGACGGTGAGTTCCGATTCTTGGGATAGGATAGCCACAAAAAGGATTTCCTACTATTTTCAAACAGCTTCTTATGGACGTAGCGCATCGTACAAAATCTCTACTGGATGGAAGGCCCGCACGTCGACACCTTCCGAAATTTGATGTCGACAGGACGCCCCCGGAGCAACGACAATTGTATCATTGTTTTTGGCACGAATAGCCGGAAACAACACGAGATTGCCGATATCTTGTGAAAGTTGATAATGCTCTTTCTCGTAACCAAAAGACCCGGCCATACCACAACAACCTGAGGGGATAATCCTTACCGAATAACCCATCGGGAATCCCAAGACCTCAGCAACTTTATCTTGCAATCCCCAAGCCTTCTGCTGGCAATGGGCATGCAATAAAATCTCTTTCCTATCCCGAACAAACATCTCTTTTGAGAGTCTTCCAGCATGTATTTCGCTATGGAGAAATTCCTCTATCGTCAGGGCATAACGCGCTACATGTTTAGCTTTATTGATAAGTTCTTCGTCTACCAAATCTACATATTCATCCCGAAAAGTCAAGATGGTCGAAGGTTCCACAGCCACCAAGGGCCTATGCTCATCCAGCAAATCAGAAAACAGGCTAACATTTTTGTTTGCCAATTGTTTCACTTCTCTAAGAAAACCTTTAGATACCAGCGCACGACCACTAAACTCATGCGGAACATGCAACACTTCGTAACCCAACGTTTCCAATAACAAGATGGCCTTTCGACCTATTGCTACCTCATTATAATTCGTAAATTCATCAAAGAAAAAATAAACTGTTCGCTGTCGCTTTCCCTGTTGCTTTTTGCGTTTTGCAAACCAATGGGCCAACGATTGTGAGGCTACCTGTGGCAATCGCCGTTGGGATGCAAAGCCTAATATTTTTTTAATTAAAGGAGATAAAATCCTGTTGGATATCGTCCAATTGTAAAGTGTCGGAAAGTAGGAGACCAGCCTGGTCATCTGATCTACATGTCCGATCATCCACGTGCGAAACGGAACACCATTAGCATCATGATAAGCTTGCAGAAAATCTGCTTTGAGCTTGGCCATATCCACACTGGAAGGACATTCAGACTTACATCCCTTGCAACTGAGGCATAAGTCCATTACCTCTTTAATCTCCTGATGGTCGAACGGATTCTGCTTTGAGGAAGTGGTCAACATTTCCCGTAAAATATTGGCTCTTGCTCGGGTAGTATCTTTCTCATTGCGCGTAGCCATGTACGAAGGACACATCGTCCCCCCCGAAAGTTCGGTTTTCCGACAATCTCCGGAGCCATTACACTGTTCCGCATGTTGGAGAATGTTCTGGCCATTATAACGGAAAACGGATGGAATCGCCCTTTGCTGCTTTCCGGCTTCGTAGCGTAAGGATGTATCCATAGCAGGCGTATCTACGATTTTGCCGGGATTGAATATTCCTTGCGGATCCCAGGTCTTTTTAATCTCCTGTAATAACCGGTAATTGTGTTCGCCAATCATCAGGGCAATAAACTCGCCCCGCAACCGGCCATCGCCATGTTCACCACTGAGCGAACCCCGATAACGCTTCACCAGTTTGGCAATTTCCGTGGCAATTGCCCGAAATTGCTGCTGACCATCTTTTGTCTTGAGGTTGATAATGGGCCTTAGATGCAGTTCTCCTGTAGCCACATGGGCATAATGCACCGAGTATAGTCCATATCGGGCCAAAATCTCATTGAATGCGGCAATGTAAGAAGGAAGATCTTCCACATCCACAGCCGTATCCTCGATGACCGCAACAGGTTTTTCATCCCCCGGAATATTGCTCAACAAACCCAGACCGGCTTTTCGAAGGTTCCACACATTTTTCTTAGCGCTTCCCAATACCAAGGGAAAGGCATAACCTAGCCCATGGGCACGCATATCATCTTCCACCAATTTCACCTTGTTTCGGATATCGTCTTCATCCACCCCATCATACTCTATGATTAATATTGCCATGGGATCTCCCTTGACAAAAAACCTATTTTTGGATTGCTCCAGATTATTCTTAGTGCACTCCAAAATATAATGGTCCATCAATTCAGAAACCAAGGGTCGATGCTTCAAAGCAATCAGGTTGGCCCGCAAGGCTTCATCTACGCTACGAAAGTGGACACAAAGCAAACCCGAAGGGTTTTGGGGTCTTGGTACTAAACCCAACTTGATGTTCGTGATAAAAGCCAATGTCCCCTCAGAACCACATATCAACGAACAAAAATTAAAGGGTTTTGTTCCTGCCGTAAAAGGATCAGTCTCCAACAACAGATCGATGGCATAGCCTGTATTTCGACGATCAATGCTGGATTTGGGAAATTCCTTTCGGATTTCTTCCTGATTCTGGTAATCACTCAACATCGAGCGGATATGTTTGTAAATGCTACCTTCTAGCGTCGGACGTTCACATTTTTCACAAAACTCATCAAATGAAAGCGATTTAAATGTCACAAGCGACCCGTCGCTCAACAAGGCTTCTACTTCAAGCGTATGTTCTCGTGTACTTTTGTAGATCAATGAGTTGGATCCACAGGAATTGTTACCAACCATCCCACCTATCATGGCCCGGTTTGCCGTAGAAGTTTCCGGACCAAAATACAATCCATAAGGTTGGAGGTACATATTCAATTCGTCACGAATCACGCCCGGTTGTACGCGAACCCATTTTTCGGCTTCGTTGACTTCCAAGATTTGTGTAAAATACCGCGATACATCAACCACAATACCTTTTCCCACCACCTGCCCGGCAAGCGAGGTGCCCGCTGTCCGGGGAATCAAGGATGTTTGGTAGTCTCTGGCAAAAAAAATCAGTTTTCGAAGATCCTCAACTGTTTTAGGAAGTGCCACGGCCAAAGGCAATTCTCGATAAGCAGATGCATCTGTAGCATACAGGATACGCATCTTTTCATCCCAGAACAGCTCGCCCTCCAAGCTTTCGTTTAATTTCCTCAACAACACTTCCCAGTCCATCCCACCTTATGCTATTTGTTATCCTTGATTTGAGAGGTATAGGTGCTTTCAAAAATCTTGTCGGCATTATCGGTCTCAAAACCATCTCGACGGTGTTCGGGTTTCAATTCTCCTTTCGGTATTTCCTGAAAAGCCGGCAAAGGGCTTCTCTCTGCAAATTCCACATAGCTACCGGCAATCTGCAATACCTTTCCATCCGAAAAATGTGCATCATAGAGCGCCGATACAGTGCTGCTTTGGCGCAATAATCCGTCGGCACTGGTTTTAATTTTTCCACCAGAGGTGTTCAATTTGACACCAATACTTTCCAAAAAAGCATTAAATTCTTCCAAGGTATTATAACCCTCTTGCAATTCATGGATACTTATGGTATAATGATTCAGATAATACCGATTATAAATAACCCAAGCTGCATATTCACTCTCTTCCAAAAGCGTTTGATATTCTGTCGAAGTAGGAAGCCCCCACAACGGTTTTTGCAAAAAAGCCGCTACTTGTTGTCCATTGGACAAATCCAGGTCATCCACAGGGTCGGAAGTAATCGGCTCCGTATATTTTTGGATAATGGCCTGTGCAGCTTCACTTAGATCAGAAACACGCAACTCCGATACAAAAATGCGCGGATATGCCGTGGTGGGTGGCGAATACCAATAGGCATTCAGTTTTTTCCCTTCAAAATAATAGTAATCCCGGCGCGTATATCCATAGGCCAAAAAGATTTTTTCAAAAGAAGCGATACCTAGATTCGGAACACCGAGTGTCCGAAAAGCAATATGATCATTTACAATATCGCTTTGTGCCGCGATAACGTTTTTTTCCAATAAACTATCGGTAATTTTGGACACATCGGCTACATGCCGGCGATAATGTTCAAAAAGATCATTTAAAACAATATCCAAAGGTTTTTGCTCATCGAAATGCATAGCCTGAAATATTAAAGGTTTATTTGTCTATAAATTTATAGCAATCATTCGGAAAAACAAAATAAACAAAAGAGAAAATTCTATGATTTAACAAAAATTATGAATAAACGAAGGGGTCAAAGCTCTTCCATCAGAATTTTCTCCAACTCTTCGGGGCTAAGATTCATATTGACGTTTCCATCTTTAGCCAAAGAAATTTCTCCGGTTTCTTCGGATACCACAACGGCAATAGCTTCTGAGACTTCGGTAACCCCTATAGCCGCACGATGACGCAGGCCAAACTGCGGGGGTAGGTCTTCACTATCCGAGAGAGGCAATACGCAACTTGCCGTCATGATCCTAAAATCGACAATCACCGCAGCTCCGTCGTGCAAAGGACTATTTTTAAAGAATATACTTTCCAGCAACCGCTTGGAAACTGGAGCATCAATGTACACACCACTAGATTGGTAATATTCCTCATCAAAATAGCGGGAAAAGACCAATAGCGCACCTGTTCGGGATTTGGACATGCTTCGACAGGCTTCAATAATGGGTTTTAACTGTTCGGCATTATCGATCTGCGAATTTTTCTTGTTTCCCAAAAAGGACCAAAAAAACTTCTTCCTGCGCAACGAGATGTTTTTCCCGATATGGATCAAAAAACGTCGGATTTCTTGTTGGAAAACTACGATAAGGGCGATAGAACCCACAGAAATAAAACCGCCGAATATCTCGGTGAGCAAACGCATTTCCATTTGCTTCACCACTAAATAAATGCCATAGAACAGTCCAACACCTATCAGGATGTTAACTGCAATGGTCCCTTTTATCAGGCTATAGATATAATAAATAATAATAGCGACTAATAGAATGTCAATGACATCCAATAGTCTAAAACCACTTAAAATATCTAAATCAAATCCACCCATTGTCGTAGGTTGCAATTTATGAAAAATCCGACAAGATTTATCTAGTTGTTCCTCTAAAATCCGTAATTTTAGGATACTTTTGTAAATAATCGGGAAAACATGACAAAATTATCCGTTAACATCAATAAAATTGCAACACTTAGAAATTCACGCGGCGGGAACGTGCCAAATGTGGTGTCAGCAGCGTTAGCCTGTGAACGATTTGGCGCACAAGGGATCACTGTGCATCCCCGACCAGATGAACGTCATATCCGCTATCAAGATGTCTATGATTTAAAAGCCGCCATATCGACTGAGTTCAATATTGAAGGAAATTGCCAAGAACAAAAGTTTATCGATCTGGTCCTCGCCAACAACCCTACTCAAGTAACGCTCGTACCGGATACCTTACATCAAATCACGTCCAACCATGGCTGGGACACCATTCAACACCGAGATTACCTCACCGATATGGTCAAGCGATTCAAGGATAAGGGTATTCGTGTATCTATTTTTGTTGATCCGGATGTGGATATGGTAGAAGCTGCAGCCGAAACGGGTACCGACCGGGTCGAGCTGTATACGGAAGCCTATGCCGCCAAATTTGGCTTTGATAGCGCAAAAGCCATTGAGCCTTATTACAAAGCTGCAAAAAAGGCCCAGGAAGTAGGATTGGAGCTGAACGCCGGTCACGATCTGGACCTGAACAACCTTCAATATTTTAATGAACATATCCCTGGGCTATTGGAAGTGAGTATTGGCCATGCCCTGATTGCCGATGCGCTGTATCTGGGCTTGGAAGAAACCATTAAACGCTATTTAGCCGCATTGAAAGCATAGTTTATAGCCTACAATATCGTTCCGGTTTTTCTGTGTCAGAAAGCTAAAACTGATATTTCGGCTATCAATAACAACTCACTATATAAAACATGATAAAAATTTACCTTCTGCTATTAACCGGAGCTCTTTCCTTGAGCGCCGTCTATTCCCAGGAAAAAACCAACTTGGTAAAGTTGAATCTATTTCCATTGACGGCAGGAAATCTATCCATAGAATACGAAAGGCCCATTGCCAAACGCATTACGGTGAATGGGACACTAAGTTGGCGACCACAAGCAAGCCTGCCTTACAAATCTATTTGGGAATCTATCGTGGAGGATGAAGAAGGTGTATTGGAAACAGCAAAATTGGGAGCTTTCTCCATGACACCGGAGGTTCGGTTTTACTTGGGGAAAAAAGATGTCTTCAAGGGTTTTTACATTGCTCCATTCATCAAGTACTCCCATTATAATGCAAAGTTAAATGTCTCTTATGATGACGAATTTGGTGTGGAGAAAAATTTACCAATCGAAGGCGGGTTAAATGCTTTAACAGGTGGCTTTTCTGTAGGAAATCAATGGCATTTGAGCAAAAACCTATCGTTGGATTGGCGAATTATTGGCCCTAACTATGGTTTTAGCAACGGAAAATTTGAAAGCAAAACAAACTTGAATTCCATAGAGCAACAGGAAATAAGGGAACAATTAGGTGATTTAGATCTGGTCATCGTCAAAACAGAACTCGAGGTGAACGGAGACGGTGCAACACTCCGCACCAAGGGCGGCTTTACGGGAATACGCACGGCACTTTCCATCGGCTACCGTTTTTAGAACGGAATATGGTTACATTTGTATCTATGACGATAAGTAAAACAAGAATTTTTGCCATTACTGCCCTTGCACTCATCTTGATTGCCTTTTTCACCAATCCTTCCAAAGAGCAGCATGAGCAAGCCATTAAGACTAAGGCCATTGAGTTGCTAAGAGCAGAGGCAGGAACGAAGAATCAGGATGTTGTTGACTTTGGTATCCAATTGTTAGGTCGCACGTTGGTAGATCAATTCATGGAGACACATGTGCACATCGACAATTATTATCTTTTTTCCTTGACGAAAATCCGTTGGAATAACCAGGAAACCATTATCGGAGGGGGCGCTCTTAAGCACATTTGGTTCAGCCCCAAAATAGATGAAAAAGCCTCCGAAATCGTTTCCATTATCAGAGGGCGCTAATGCTTGACATTCTATACCGCGACGAGGCATTGATTGCCGTCAACAAACCGCATGGATTGCTTGTTCACCGCTCGAGCATTGCGGCGGACACTTCCCTCTTTGCGCTCCAGCTGCTACGCGATCAAATTGGACAAACCGTTTACCCAGCCCATCGACTTGATCGGAAAACCGGCGGTGTACTGCTCTTTTCGCTAAGCAAGTCTACCGATGCGCTCATACAACCAATGTTTGCTGAAAAGGAAGTTCAAAAGACATATTGGGCAATCGTCCGAGGTTTTACCGAGGATAAGGCCACCATAGACTACCCCCTAAAAAAGGAAAACGGCACATTGCAGGAAGCCGTGACCCGCTATCAAACCCTTGCCAGAGCCGAGATTCCGTTACCCTTTGGAAAATTCCCAACATCACGTTACTCCTTGGTAGAAGCATATCCCGAAACAGGAAGAATGCACCAAATCCGTAAGCATTTTGCCCATATCTTTCATCCAATTCTAGCCGACAGACCTCACGGATGCAACAAGCAAAACAAATTGTGGAAAGACACCTTTGACATGGACACCATGATGTTACACGCCAAAAAGCTTACATTTAAGCACCCTATTACACAAGAGAACATCGAAATCGAAGCTCCCTTACAAGCCGATTTTGTGAAAACATTAACCATATTAGACATCCAGGTAGAGGCGAGACGCTCCATAGACCCTCTATAAATCTCGTCTTTCAATATGTTTATGTTAAGCAATGTTAAATTGTAACATAATCGATACAATCATGGCAATAAACTAGTCGATTTAACTGTTATTATTCCAAACGAGGTTAAAATTAGTATTTGGAAACAATTAAAAAATTAAAGTCATGAAAAAATTATTTTTAACAGGAATCAGTCTATTATTTGCACTGACACTTACTTTCGCGCAAGAGAAGACCCCGGAGGACAAAGCAAAAGCAGTGGTAACGGAGTTGACAGAGAAATTGACCTTGACAGAGGATCAGCAAAAATCAATCTATGAGATTGTCCTGGACAGCAAAAAATCCAAAGCTGCTCTGAAAGCGGATGCAACTCTTTCTCCTGAAGTTTTATCAGAATCTATCGATAAGCTAAAAGCTACAACGGACGCACAGATTGCCGAAAAATTATCTGATGAGCAAAAAACGCTTTATGAAAAGATTGTTTCGGAACGGAAAAACAAAGAAACACCCGTACCAGTAGAGACACAGGAACAATCTGAAGAACAGCCTGCACAACAATAATGCGATAAAAAGCGTTTATAATAAATCTCTAACATCAAAACCATTCTTGTAAAAGGATGCATTTAGCAAGTGCGTGGTGTCGGTTCGAAAGGTCGACACCACGTTTGTGTTATAATGGCCAAAGGGGCTTGCAATGCTCCGACATCGTAGTGACAATGGAGCGACAAACTGAGCACTACACCAACTCCCTATCTGTTGCAAAATCCACAACCCCTTGCATAGGCCCCTGAAGATCAAATTGTAGGTCTTCGTGCAATTTTTCAAACTTGGTGTAGGTGATGCGTAAGCGTGCTTTTGTATATTCACGAAGCTTCAAGGCCGTATGCACAGCCGATTTGTCAAAAAGACGGGGAAAGCGTTTAAAAGCTTCATTCAAAATATAAATTCGGCATTCCACTTCACTGAACTTGTCTTTGGTCACTTTTTCATGCTCATTGATGACGCCACTCGCTTGCCGAAGAAGGCTATGCAGTTCTTTATAGTAGCTATACATCGGCAAGTTTTTGATGCTATGCCTGCCATCAGCAAAAAGTTCACGAAGATTGGTTTTGAGTTTTTCTATTCGGTCTTCCAGATCCATTTGGTCCTCCAACAACTGAAAATGGAGTTGCTTCATCAGCATTTTGTCTTTTCCCACCAACCGCACCAATAACTTGTCCTTCTCCTTTTGAGGAAGATTCAAAACTGCTTCTTTCAGCTCGGGCTGTTTGTGTAAGGACATGTTGTAAAATTAGAAAGTAAAAATGAAAAAGTAAAAACAATAGTAGAGACTCATAATGCTGCGTCTCTATAAAAGCTCCTTTGATGTGCCATTTTTGTAGCGATATTCCTTCGCCTTTGTTCGTGTACCTGTAGGAATTGTTTCGTGTCTTCACGGAACAGGGGGGCGACATTGGAGGGGTCGATCTGAATCAGTAAAAAATACCATTATTCCATGTAATCCCACCATTAATTGTGGATATATCACCGTATCTTTGCATCTGATGACAAAAGTTCCTGTTATAGCGCAGTGCTCGGTTTCCGATAGCCCACAAAGCGATGTTACGGTTGAAAAATTGTCCAGCTATTTGGAACGCAACAAGAGCCTTGTTTTTCCTCATCGGCACAATTTTTACCATTTTCTCTTGTTTACATCCGGTGCAGGGCAGCATACTATCGACTTTGATACTTTTGAGGTCGTCCCTTGGCAGATTTATTTTATGGCACCGGGGCAAATCCATACGTGGCGTTTCGAGGGGAAGATGGAGGGTTATGTAGTCAATTTCGAACAGGATATTTTCAAAGCCTTTTTACAACGGCCCGATGAACTGGCACACTTTTCTTTCCTCTCCGGACTGGTCGCAGATGAGGTATTCATGATCAAGAAGGAAGAAAGGGACAGTGTAGTCCAACTTTTGGAACGATTGTTAAAGCATAAACAGGATAAGGCATTCGTTGCCATTTCTTTGTTATACCTCTTTCACATCTTGGAGCAACAGCGCGAACAGCCTGTGCATAAAGGGCCACAAGTCTATAACCATACATTGTTGCGCAATTTTCTGAACTTGGTCGAAGAACATTATAAAAATTTACGGTTACCTAAAGAGTACGCGAACATGCTATACATCACGCCCAATCATTTGAATGCCTTGTGTAAAGAGAAACTAAGTATCTCAGCGGGAGAAATCATCCGTAACCGCATCATCTTGGAAGCAAAACGGTTGTTGGTCATCCAGGATTATGCGATCACAGAAATTGCTTATGATCTGAATTTTAAAGACAATTCCTATTTTACCAAGTTCTTTAAAAAAGGAGTAGGATCAACACCAGAAAATTTTAGAAGAAAACACATTAATATATAACTAGACATGGAAAATAGTACGCCCTATACAATTAGTAAGTTTCAGGCTGCTCGTCAATGTAAATGCCCGCGATGTAGAACAGGACAGATGTTCGAAGGAAACGCTTTCCGCATCAAAGGGCAAAAAATGAATAAGAATTGTCCACATTGTGGCCTCAAATTCGAAATAGAACCCGGTTTTTTCTACGTAGCTATGTTTGTTAGCTACGCTTTAAATGTTGCTCAGTTTGTAACGGCGTGCGTAGCCTTATATGTGTTGTCCGGAGGTTCGGAATCCCCTTGGCTTTATTTAATAGCCTGTTCACTAACGGCCGTCATTCTGTCGGGCTTCAACTTTAGATACGCTAGGGTTATCCAAATGTATTGGTTAACTCCCAATCTACAGTTTAACCCGAAATATTACGGTCCAGCTTATCAACGAACTGTCGAAGATACATCGGCCCGATAAGGGAATATCGTGTTAGAGAGAAGGCGTTCCTTTTCTCTAACACGAATACAAAAATTCCCAATTACCCAATTGGATTCTCTTTTAGGTATTTCTCCCAGGCCCAGGCCGACGCCATCATTTCATCGATGCCCAATGTAGCCTTCCAGCCCAATTGATTAGCCGATTTGGTCACATCTCCCCAAACTTTGATAATGTCTCCTTCACGACGCGGTCCCACAGTATAGTTTAGTTTTTGACCTGAAGCTTTTTCAAAAGCAACAATAGCTTCCAGCACCGAATATCCATTACCTGTTCCGACATTAAAGACATCATAATTCCCATTTGGATTGCCCTTTTCCAGCAATTGGATAGCCGCAACGTGTGCCTTTGCCAAATCCACCACATGAATATAGTCACGGATACAAGAGCCATCCGGCGTATCGTAGTCTCCGCCAAAGACCGTCAATTTTTCGCGTTTGCCAATAGCTGTCTGTGTGATGAAAGGCAACAGATTTTGTGGCACACCGATCGGTAATTCGCCGATGAGTGCAGATTCATGGGCGCCTACGGGATTAAAATACCGCAAGGCAATGATATGGTAATTGTCGTAGGCATGAGCGGTCTCCTCCAAAATCTCTTCAGCAATCTGCTTGGTATTACCATAGGGTGAAGTAGCCTTTTTTACCGGAGCGGATTCCGTTACGGGCAAGACATCCGGCTCGCCGTATACAGTACAGCTAGAGGAGAACACAAAGTTGATCTTCTTTCCCTGATAGGCGTTTAAGAGGTTAATCAATGAAAAGAAATTATTGTGGTAATATTTTAAGGGTTTCTCTACCGACTCGCCAACTGCCTTAGATGCCGCAAAATGGATGATACCGCTGATGTCTGGATTGCCTTCGACAAAATCCTTTACTTTTGCCTCATCACACAAATCAAACTGATGAAATTCGGGTTTTACGCCGATAATTTTTTCGATTTGATCCAAAATCTGGATGTTGGAATTGGAAAGGTTATCAATAATAACAGGCGTGTATCCTGCATGATGAAGCTCTACAACGGTGTGCGATCCGATATAACCTGTGCCACCGGTAACTAAAATTCTGCTCATGTTCTATTCTTGATTGTGATATGTATAATCTTTCTGTACTAATTCTTCATCGGACAAGCCTTTATAATAGGCTATTGTTTTTTCCAAACCTTCTTTTCTGCATACCTGAGGTGTCCAACCCAATAGCTGTATAGCTTTGTTAATATCCGGTCGACGTTGTTTAGGATCGTCAATAGGTAGTGCTTTATACGCAATCTTGGAACGATTTCCCGTCAGGTGAATGATTTCAGCAGCAATGTCATTCATAGACATTTCATCCGGATTGCCAATATTAACCGGAAAGGGGTAATCCGACAATAGCAAGCGGAATATGCCCTCTACCTGATCAGAGACATAGCAAAACGAACGGGTTTGGGTGCCATCGCCGAAGACGGTTACGTCTTCGCCACGTAATGCCTGCGCGATAAACGTTGGCAAAGCCCGCCCGTCATGCAAACGCATCCGCGGCCCATACGTATTGAAAATACGGACGATACGTGTATCCAATCCATGGAAATTATGATAGGCCATGGTCATCGCCTCCTGAAAACGCTTCGCTTCATCATATACTCCACGAGGCCCTACCGGATTGACATTCCCCCAATATTCTTCAGATTGAGGTGAAACCATCGGGTCTCCGTAAACCTCCGAAGTGGAAGCAACAAGAATCCGGGCCTTCTTCTCTTTTGCCAACCCAAGCAGGTTATGCGTACCTAACGACCCTACTTTGAGCGTCTGAATCGGTATACGCAAATAATCTATAGGACTTGCTGGTGAAGCAAAATGCAGGATATGGTCCAGCTTCCCTGGTATATGCACAAATTTGGAAACATCGTGATGGTAAAACTCAAAATTGGGCGATTTAAACAAATGTTCGATATTACGAATATCTCCGGTAATCAAGTTGTCCATTCCAATGACCTGAAACTCCTCTTGGATAAAACGATCAGCAAGGTGCGAGCCCAAGAAACCGGCCACCCCCGTAATCAATATCCGTTGTCGATGTGCTTGTTTCACGAATTTATTGAATGCATATAGTTGAATCCCTTGACGAAGATAAGCATATTTTTGTAGTAATGTTTTATTCCTTAATTTTGTCTAAAGAAGAAAACGGTTGTTTCTTTGTTGATGTCTACATATCATTGGCCGAATCGAAGGAAAATGAGAAGATGTAGCGTATCTATTGGGCATCCCGAAGTTTCACGACATAACATCTTTATGGAAATAGACTTTGTAATCACTTGGGTCGATATGAACGATCCAAAATGGCAAGAAACGTTTGCCCGTTATTCCGGAAAAATCGACAACAACAAGAACGAGGTATCTGTTGCACGTTTCAGGGATCACGGACTTCTTAAATATTGGTTCAGAGGTGTGGAAAAGTTTACACCTTGGGTCCGAAAGATTCATTTTGTCACCTGCGGACAACAACCCGAATGGCTTAATACGGCACATCCCAAGATACAGATGATTCATCATGAGGATTATATTCCAAACCAGTTTCTTCCGGTATTTAATTCAAGCCTTATTGAGATTTATCTGCACAAGATACCCGACCTTGCGGAGCATTTTGTGTATTTCAACGACGACTTTTTCATCATCAACCATACACCTAAAGAACGTTTCTTTAAAAACGGAATACCACAGGATATTGCAGCCTTTCGCTTGAACCTCGGGCTATCCCTATGGAGCAAATGCCTAAAAAACAACATCCGGATTATCAACGAGCGATTTGACAAAAAAGAAATCATGCAACGCGACCATTACAAATGGTTCAATCCTATGTATGGAAAGAAAGCCCGCCTTACCAGATTTTTAGCGTGGTATGACAAGTTTATCACCTTGCGCACGCCACACAATGCACAACCCTACCTAAAAAAGACGTTTGAAGAGGTTTGGGATTACGCGGGGAAAGAGCTTACCACTATGTCAACACATAAGTTCCGCTCGCCCGAAGACTATACGCAGGAGTTGTTCAGGACTTGGCAGATTTGCCGATCTGATTTTGAACCTTACAATACCTATCAGGATACCAAGATGTTTCCACTGCTGTTCAGGGCGAAGAAAGCTATTAAGGCGATACGTGAACAGTCTTATTCGCTAGTATGTGTGAATGACAATGAACATATGCGCAATTATGACCAAACCATGCAGGAGGTCGATGATGCCTTTGCCAGTATTTTGCCAGAAAAATCTATTTTTGAGCTTTAAAGATAATCGCCATGGCTAAAGATCCTTTGATTTCCGTCGTCATCCCCGTTTACAATGGCGAAATGTACGTAAAGCCCTGTTTAGAAAACTTGATGGCACAGACCTATAAAAACCTGGAAATTATCGTGATAGACGATGGGTCTACGGATCGATCAGGAGAGATAGCGTCTACTTTTCCCGTCGAAGTGGTTCAGATGCCTCAAAACAGTGGGCTTTCTGCGGCTAGAAATAAAGGAATGGAAGTGGCAAAAGGATCGTATATCCACTTCATGGATGTAGACGATGCCATCAATGCCGACTTCTACAAAGCGCTTGCCGAAGCTATTATGGCAACTCAGGCCGACATCGCGGTCAGCGGTATGATTAATGAAATCAAGCCCCATCGCACTATGCTTTTTCAGGAGCAACGCGTGTTGTCTTCCATACAAGAAAAACTTAAGGCAACCAATGTTGGGAAATGGGGTTACGTCTGGCGGTATGTGTTTCGAATCGATTTCCTAAAGGCTCATCACCTCAGGTTCGAGGAGGGTCGTTTGATTGAAGATCTACCTTTTTCGTTGCCTGCCGTGGTTTTTGCCGATAAGCTCGTGCTCGTTCCGGAGGCGGTGTATACATATATGTTGCGCGAAAATTCCATCATGACCAAGAAGGACAAAGCGCATCGAAAAAGACGTCGGAAAGATCTGCAATATGTGAAAGCTTTTCGACAGGAGTTTGCCCGCAAACATAAAATCAAGATTCCGGGAGTTCCCACTGGACGATTGTCATATTATTACGTCAAGTGGTTCACATAATGTTAGTATTTCTACGGCCTAAACAAAAAAGTTGGGAAAGGGGATAGAGCATAACATTCTACTGTGCTGTTTCGTGTCTTCACGAACCGGGTCGATTGATCGGTATCGCCCTAGAAAATTTGCTTGATCTATTCCTACCATTCAAAAAATAATGCCATAAAAAAGCCTACCGCGAGTGCGTGGTAGGCCTTTTGAGTAATATAACAGTGCTGATTAAGCGTTGATTTCCGATGTATACTGATCTGCGGACAACAAGGCATCCACATCTGCAACATTATTTAATTTCACGCGGATAATCCAGCCTTCGCCATAGGGATCAGAGTTGACCAATTCTGGAGAAGCATCAATAGCCTCATTAACCGATAAAACGGTTGCCGTAACAGGCATGAATAGGTCTGAAACGGTTTTTACAGCTTCAACGGTACCGAAAACTTCGTTAGCTTCCACTTCTTCACCAACGGTGTTGATATCGACAAAAACTATATCGCCCAATTCGCGTTGCGCGAAATCGGTGATGCCGATAACGGCCTCATCACCTTCCACACGAATCCATTCGTGATCTTTCGTGTATTTTAACTCTGCTGGAAAATTCATATCTTTTTTCTTTGCCCAAAAATATAATTATCCTTTGATATATACAAAAATTAAACATTTTCACACACCAACTATCATTATAAATCCTATTTTAGTCCTATGAATCCGCAGGTTGACAAACTTTTCCAAATCGCACAAAAAACAGAACGTCGCATCATCGGCTTGATGTCGGGAACATCGCTCGACGGTTTGGACATCGCCTTGTGCACTATAGCACACAGTGGCACAAACACTCAAATGAAGCTGGAAAAATTTGTCACGCTCGACTATCCCAACAGCTTTCGTAATCGTGTCCGGGAAATTTTTGCCAAAAGAGATATTGACCAGCAGACCCTTTGTGGTCTAAATACTTTCATTGGCCTCATGCATGGAAATCTGGTAAAGGAAGCCTTGCACATGTGGCAGCTTACGGCATCGGATATAGATCTCATTGCCAGTCATGGCCAAACGGTTTACCACGCACCACAACGGCTTACCCAAGATAAAAACTATCCGAACAGCACCTTGCAAATAGGAGACGGTGACCACATTGCGGCAACAACCAAAATCATCACTATTGCCGATTTCAGGCAAAAACATCTAGCTGCAGGTGGTGAAGGAGCCCCTCTTGCCGCATATGGTGACTTTTTGCTTTTTACCGACACGGTGGAAAATCGATTTCTATTGAATATCGGAGGTATTTCTAACTTTACCTTTCTGCCCCGTAAAGGATCGGAAAGAAAAGCCTACGCCACAGATCTCGGTCCTGGAAACACCATGATGAATCAGTTTGTGTTTCGTCAGCATGGTTTGGAAATGGACAAAGATGCAGCCCTCGCCAAACAAGGATCAGTGTATAAGCCCTTGCTGACCGCTCTGCTATCCGACCCCTTCCTTCAAGAAGCCTTTCCCAAGACCACAGGTCCCGAGCTATTCAATCTTGACTATTTGGAAAGAGCCCTACAGAAATCGGAAGCAACCGCAATCGCTCCAGCGGATATTCTCGCCACCCTCAATCAGTTTGCTGCAAAAGCTATTTGTGAGGGCATAGCACGAGAAGCCACAGGATTAGATGATGTCGCTGTGTATATCAGTGGTGGCGGTTTGCACAATCCCCTCTTAATCGAAAACATAAAACAAGGTTTGACCAATATAAAAATTAGCTCTTTTGCAACATTGGGTTTTAACCCCGATGCCAAGGAAGCTTGTCTATTTGCAGTTTTGGCCAACGAAACCGTCGCCGGCAATCCAGCAAATGTAGCACATATCCAGGATTCGCCTGCAGTGTGCATGGGCAAAATCTGCTTTCCAACCTGATTGTGGCTTAAATTCCTCAAAACAACAAATCATAATTAAAATTGCTTTCTACACAAAGCATAAAATATAAAAAATGCTTTATATATTTAACAAAATATCATATATTTGCTCTTTATAGAAAGCAATTATGGAAAGTTTATTATTGGAATTTCAAACGAAAATAGCTCGCACATCTTTAGATATACAACGTTATCTTGTTCATCAAATGGATTTGAACAACCGCCTGATTGCTGTAAAAGGTGCGAGAGGTGCGGGGAAAACGACTTTGCTCTTGCAGATGGCAAAACTGC
The DNA here is from genome assembly GCA_040394995.1 of Sphingobacterium wenxiniae. GTDB lineage: Bacteria > Bacteroidota > Bacteroidia > Sphingobacteriales > Sphingobacteriaceae > Sphingobacterium > Sphingobacterium wenxiniae_A. The sequence continues at coordinate 1,094 of JBEBRE010000061.1, read as the reverse complement.
ATTTGCCATTACAATCAACGCTGTATGTGAGCTTAGACCACGTTTATTTTTTTGATAACAAGCTGTACGATTTGGCGAAACAATTTTCCCAATTCGGAGGGACACATTTATTACTCGATGAAGTTCACAAATATCCCCATTGGTCAAGAGAGATAAAACTGATTTATGATAACTTCCCTGAACTTACTATTATTTTCACTTCGTCCTCGATGCTTGAAATCTATAAATCCGAATCAGATTTGAGCCGTAGAGCCATTGCCTATTATCTGAAAGAATTATCTTTTAGGGAGTTTATCACGTTTGAAACGAAGAAAATATTTCCGGTATATTCGTTTGCTGCAATTTTAGAAAAGCACAATACCATTACAACGGAGCTTATACACGAAATAAAACCTTTGCCGTTATTTGAAAAATATCTGAAAACAGGGGCTTATCCGTATTACAAAGAAAATGAAGCGCTTTACATTCAGAAATTGCAAAACACGATTAACCTCATCATTGAAATAGACATCAATGCGGTGGAAGATGTACAATACGACACGTTGGTAAAACTGAAAAAATTGCTTATTACGGTCGCTTCGAGTGCACCATTTACGCCCAATATCACGAAATTGAGCGAAAAAATAGGTGTTTCCCGCAATATGTTGGTACAAAGCATAAAGATTCTGGAACGTGCCGGATTGGTTAATGAGCTGTACAAAGACACCTCGGGCATCGGTGTATTGACCAAACCTGAAAAACTGTATCTGAACAACAGTAACCTGATGTATGCTTTGGCAAAAGAAAACACGAACATCGGCAATGTTCGTGAAACGTTTTTCTTAAACCAATTCAAAGGCTTGTATGAAATCAACCTTTCAGAAACAGCGGATTTTGTGGTGGACAAGACCTATACATTTGAAATCGGAGGAAAAAACAAAACCAAAAAGCAAGTAGCAAACGTAGCAAATGCTTACGTGGCAAAAGACGGAATTGAAATAGGTTTTGGAAATATTATTCCGGTTTGGCTTTTCGGATTCATGTATTAATTGGTTGAAAATACTAGTGATGCGTTAAGAAAAGCAATTTTTACTATAAACAACTGTTTTACAGTT
>JBEBRE010000060.1:0-18299 GCA_040394995.1 Sphingobacterium wenxiniae | reverse complement strand
GCCTATCGAAGATGTGGCTTCACACGACGTCCCGTTGGATGAGGTTGTTTTCCCTAGGGGGATTATCGTATTTAGAAAGTAGAAGTTATACAGCCTCGCTTTGTGAAAACACAAGCCAATTATCGATAAAATATTGGAGGTGTCATAACAGGCACGCGACAGGAGTCGCGCGCCAGCGATAGAGCAGTAAGCCTATTTATACAAAATCCTAAATTTGATGGTCTTATCGATTTGCTTTAGCTGTTTTAGCATGGTTTTATCGTAAGCAGCATGTATGTCTGTTACAGCATATCCGATATCTCCTTTAGTCATCAAAAACTGCGAAAAGATATTGGTATTATTTTCCGCATAGACTGTATTTATCTGTGCCATAATGCCTGGCACATTTTGGTGGATATGCAATAAACGATGCGCTTGCGTCAATTTTGGCAAAATCAAATTTGGAAAATTGCGGCTCATATAGGTGTCGCCATTGTTGATAAAATCCGCCATCCTTCTCGGAATAAATTCGGCATTGCGTTTTTTGTGCTTCTTGTCATCAAACACTACAATTCCCTTTTCATTGCAGATTTTCCGACTCACTTTGCCTTTGATATCACCTAAGTAGCCGATTGTTTTTAATTTATCCGCCCGAAGCAGTTGCTCGTCTTCCACAACAACACCATTGGCCAAAAGGAGTAATCCTACGTCTTTTGTGTACTTCTCTTCAAAAGTTTCCTTCACACGTACAGAGAACCCATCACGTTTCAAGATATGTACCGCTATCTCTGGCACATCCCCAACAATCAGGCAAAGAATCCGGTTCTTAGGATACGATATAGCCCGAGGGAGATCGTTGACATACAGAAATTCATCAAAACTTGGCGTGATATGATCAGCTTTGTCCGTCACACTTTGTCTTGAAATATTCTCGGTGAATGCAAAAAACTTCTCAATCAGGCCCGATTCCTTTAGTTGAAAGTCTGAATAGCCATCCCCGATACCGAATATACGCCCGTCAATATTTAATTCTTTGAGCAACTTTACTTTGCCACCCTCATGCGACAAAGGATTATCTTCATCATAGCCGACGATGTTTCCGTCAGCATCAAATTTAAAGGTATTGGCATAAATATTTTCTTTTTTGATATGATAGGGTGTAACCACCGGCGTAATAAACTCCTTGAACCCTCCTGAAACAATCCACGCCGCGTCAGCATGCTCCTTGAAGAACTCCTTGTTCCGATCGAACGAGCGCGACACCTTCTTCTTGAGATGTGTTACCAGTTTCTTTAAGTGCTCTCTGTTGGCATGGAGCAATTTTACGCGTCCTGAAAGGCTTTCCCGAAAAGAAATCTTGCCTTCCATGGCCAAATTGGTGAAATCTTCTATTTGCTGGTAAATCTTTTCCCTGTCCGGATGATTTTCCAAGGAAATTCTTGCTAATTCATCCAATGCTTCGACTTGTGTAAATGTACTATCGAAATCAATGATGTAATAATTTCTCACGACGGTTTAGTTTGTTGTTGATGGTTTAAATTCTTTACTCATTTCTGCCAAAGTTACATCAACAGGCTTAAAAACGTATCCTGTTGTGTTGGCGATTTTCTCGTTGGAATAGGCCAATTTAGCCATGGAAGCTTTAGCAGATTCCCTTGTAAGGGCCGGACGTTCGTTTTTCAACAGCGCGATAAGTTTAGCCACGCGCCAGGCCACGCTCAACATAAAGGGCTTGGCTTGGATGGTTGGTGCAGGTTTTTCCAAAAGTACAGCAACCCGCTCCAACAGGTCTTTATTAGTCAGGTTTTCACTGTTTAAAATAAATCGCTCTCCTGAAATGGAAGGTGTATCCATCAATTGCACCATGATATTGGCCACATCTCCTACATCTACAATACCAACAGTACCCGGTGGATAAATTTTCAGCCCTTTCTGCACCATATGGAAGATAACACCCGAACCTTTTTTACCCACTCCGATTCCCATAATTACGGAAGGATTAATAATGACGGCGTCCAAACCTTCGGCAATGCCTCGCCAAACCTCCATTTCGCTCTCATACTTGGAAAGCGAATATTTGGAATAATCAAGGTTCTCGTCCCATTTACTCTCTTCGGTAACCAGCTCTCCTGATTTGCTCACACCAAGAGAAGCAATGGAGCTGACATGCAACAAACGGGCACCATGCTCCAAACATAGATTTACCAAATGTCTTGTACCCTCAATGTTCGTATGAAGCATAGAAGGCCAATCTTCTTTTTGATAGGAAATTTTGGCGGCACAATGATACACGTTCGTTACCCCGGGAAACAGATCTGCCAAGGCAAAATAATCCGTAATATCAGCCTCCAGCCATTGGATTAAAGAAGATGATTTTAGGTTTTCTGGAATGAGCGAATGTTGCCGTTTAATAGCTAAAACGGCGATGCCCTTATCGATCAATAATTTGATTAATGTTGATCCTAAGAAACCTGTGCCTCCTGTTACTAATATCACTTTCCGATGCGTATTGAAAAATTGTTGTCTTCAAAGATAGCCTATTGCCCCTTCGTATGCAAATTATAGAAAGGGTATTTTGAAAGATAACAGTATGGAGGGGCCTAAAAAGTACCGTTTTCCGTGATTTCGAACGACGTTAGGGAAGAACCACGAAATGCTCACCGAAGGTATTCTATAGACATGGATACTTTAAAGGGCAATTATACCGTAAGCCCCATCGGGGTGACATATCTCGTCAAACGAATGCTTATCCCGAGTTCACATTAGTTTATTCAATTACCTGCAAATCTCTGGTCTGATAGTGTGTTTTGCCAAACATATCAGTTGCCCTAACACGAATGCTGTAGTTGCCTGCATCCAGTTTTGCCGGTAATTTGGCCTTCCATAAATGGGAAGAAAGCACAGCATTAGAAGGGCGTCGACCTTCCACTAACTTGTCTGTATTATCAAACTTCAGCACTTCATATACATAGCTCGGATCCGCTTCTGTGCTATGTTGCATTTTCATCCATTTCTCGCCGTCAAGGCTATATTCCACCACATCCCCCGCTTTCCCTACAAAAAAGTTAGTATAAAGCGTATAACGCTTCACTTCCTTTTCTTTCAATATAGCAGGATAAATGATCTTTAGCTGATAGTCATTAGGTTCACCCGCTACTTTGTAATCAAATGCATAAGTATTGTCTTTTATGTGCAATATGGCATATCCTTTGGGTGTACCGTCACGCATGGTGGATGTCGGTACATCCTGCTTGTTCTTAAGTCCGGAATACCAGTCTCCTGACGTTGTTCCTACATTATATTCGTGATGGGGCTTATCCTGTTTCCAACCGTCGTCTTTGGTATAAAAGTTCTGTTGCTGAAAGTGCGTGTGCGCAGATAAGGAAAGTGTATGTGGGTATTCCGCCAATAAGTCAAACAAACGTTGTCTATCTTCTGCTCGAAAAACATCCCCATTCTTGTGCAATAAAGGAATATGAAAGGCCAGAACAATAAGTTTATCCTTCGGTACAAATTTCAAATCATTTTCAACAAAATCCAATTGATCCTTCCTAAAACCACCCAAATAACCTTTTCCGGTACGTGGATTTGGATAGATAATATTGTCTAATATGATAAAATGGGCATTTCCATAATTGAAGGAAAACGTATTAGGGCCAAAGTTCTTTTCATACGTTTCGTCCGAAAAAACATCTTCCTGGACGTCGTAATTCATATCATGATTTCCCATGACATTGAACCAAGGCAAACCAATTTTGCCTACTGTCTCTTTATAGGAAGGATGCAACGTTAGGTTATCTCCTACCAAATCACCAAGGCTAATGCCAAAAGAAAATTTTTCAGTATCTGCTATATCTTGAACAATTCCTCGATAAAAATAATCTATCTCATCCATGTTATAGGCTTGAGGGTCGCCAAATACCAAAGCACTGAAATTCTCTTGTTCGTTGTTATTCTTAAGCAATGGAAAATCTACTGACTTAGGGAGTTTACCCGTAGGTTTGCTTCCTTCATATTTCAATTCCGGTGATCCCTCGGGTTTATGGATATAATAAAACTGCGGCATATTATTTTTATCCAACGGGAACTGATATCCATTCGGCTTGATAACGAAAAAAACACTATTTTTCCGTAATGGAAGGGTGTACCGTCCGGATTCGTCGGTAAGCACAACTTCCACACCATTGCTTACCGCAACTTGGGCCAGCCCTTTTTCTTTTGCATCCCTTTTACCATTAAGATTGATATCTTCATAAACGATTCCTTTCGCTATGTCTTGACCATAGACTGTACCGGAAAGTAACAGGCCGACAAACACTAAAAATTTCAAATTCATATGCTTAGCTATTCTTTTCGCACAAATATCGCACCCTAAGATGAACAAACAGTGCTGTCAACTTTAAGAATACGTTAACTCTTGTTCCTTCAGATAAAATCTGGAGCCATATACAGTATGGTTTTGCCTACTCTATTGGGACAACTTTAAAAACTCGCTCAGTGCTTGTGGTTTGTCCGTGTTAATATAGTCTATACCCATTTTTAGCCATTCCTCCCACGTCGTTTGGGTGTCTGGAGCGCCCCAAAAACGAATCTTTTTACGCAAAAGATGGACAGAGTCTACTTTTGATTGTATACGTTTCAAATCATCGTTGTCCAGTTTTCCCAAGCCATTCCACTTTGAAATCGAATGAAACGGAGCGCTGATCAATCCGATGCGCTCCAATTCCTCGGCATTGTATTGCTCAGAAAGACGCCCATCAAAATAGAATATCTCATCGTATTGTGCAAATTCTGAAGCTTGCGGTCTGCTACCGCTAATCACCAATTTGACCGCCTTCGGATTATTCTTGCTGTCGAACAGCTCCCGATAGGGTTTTAATAGAATCGTTAAATGCTCCAAGATAGGAGAGCCAGCTGTTTTTGGATCAATTAACAATTGCAATTGGCCTTGATTTGGAAACAGATATCCATCCGTTGCCCGCTTATACGCTTCTAGAATGGGTTCGAGATAGAGCTTGCTAAAGGTACGTTCCGCTCTAATTTCAGTCGGATCGTGTGCTACATACAGTTCACCCTCTTTGAGAAAAATATCCACCTCGATGGAACCAAACCCCAAACCATAAGCTTGTGTAAAAGGATTTTCACGGGTATAATCATTATGGGAATGGGCATTCGGGAGAAATACTATTGGCCTGACTTGAGCCCGCACCAACAGACTTATACATATTCCCAATACCAAAAGAAAGCATACTCTTTTCATTTTACTGGTTATTGAAGAATTTACCTTCTTCTTTTTCTGTATCAAATATAGGAAATCGTAACTTATTCGAAACAATGTTCTGATAAAATCATTTTTTTTATAACTTTATGTGTTGATAAGGATCTGTCTAAATGCAGGCATCGTCGAACCGGAGAAATAAGGGTGAAGCTTGCCTACCGGCCCATTATCAAACAAGACCAGCAAATAGAGCAAGTTATGAGCAATAACAAAACACTTCCCGACGGTTCCTATCTTCCGGTTGCCTGGGAATATCAGGAAGCCATACAAGAGGAAATCAAAAAATCCTCCAAGGGAAAGATATTCTTTTTCAATCAGAATAAAGAACTTGACGAAGCGACGGGAACAGTGGTAAGCATGGAGGAAGAAAAAGGCAAAGGCCTATTTGTTCATCTAGACACCAACGCCAAAATAAGAGTAGACAGAATTATTACTTTTTTTGGCAAGATAGGTGCCGCTTATGATGAATATGATGCCTATGCGAATGCTTGCATGGATTGTCTGGGCGGTTATGAAAAGGAAGACCTTTAACAAAACCTACAAACAGCAAATGGTTCGCCAAAGAACATTTGTATAATTGTTTTTAACTTTTACTTGATATCCAATGTATTCTAAACCTATCCAATTTATCCTAGCCTTTTGCTGTACCTTATGCAGCTTCGCTACACTGGCCCAACAATATACATTGAAGGACCTTTTTGCAACTCCATATTTGTCGCAACTACACGTTGCCGGAAACACCGGCAATCTCGTATTTACCGTCAACGACCAAGGACATCGAAATGTCTATATCGCGCGATATCCCGACTATGAGCCCCAAAACCTAACCAAATGGAATGAGGACGTAGGGTTGGAGATCACCAGTTTGTCGGTCAGCACGGACGGACAATGGGCTGTCTTGGTACGGGGAGGGGAGCATGGTGGCAACAGCGCAACGCAATCCATCAATCCGGCATCTCTCCTCAAACGTCAACAAATTTTACTTTATACCTTACATTTGCCATCGGGCGAGGTTAGACTTATCGGCGAAGGTGACGATCCGGTAATCCATCCAGATTCCAAACGTGTTTATTTTCTAAAAAACAATCAGGTGTGGGTCTCCCCGTTAGATGGTAGCCGTGAATCCGAACAACTTTTTAATGTCGCAGGCAACGTCAGGTCTATACAATGGTCTCCCGACGGCAATCAACTGCTGTTTGAGTCCAATCGCAGTACCCATTCATTTATCGGAATTTTTCAGCAAGGGAGAGACCGCATTCGCTGGATAGCACCATCATTTCATCGCGATAGCTCTCCAAGGTGGTCTCCCGATGGGCAATCTATTACTTTTATCAGAAATTTAGCCAGCGGTGGCGTGGTCAGTACACGCGTGCCTTGGACCATCATGGTGACTGACCTAAAAACGGATGAAGTGAAAGAAGTATGGCAAGCTCCAAAGACCTCAAGAGGAGGTACACCAAGTTGGCCGGGTAGTTACAACCTACAATGGCCTATGGCTGATGCCATCACCTTCCTGTCCTATCAAGATGGGTGGCCACACTTATACAAAGTAGACCCCCGTACCGGCAACGTAAAACAACTTACACACGGTGATTTTACCATAGAGCAAATAAGCTATAGTAATGATGGACATAAGATTTTAATGGCTGCCAACACGGGAGAATTGCCTGAAGATATCGACCGCAAGCACATTGCCATGGTGGATGTCGCCACTGGAAAATTCGATTTGCTCACCAAAGGCGAAGGGATCGAAACATATCCCGTTTTTGTTCGCCAAACAACTGAAATTGCATTTTTTAGCAATACCGTGCACCGACCTACTTTGCCAACACTCATGAAAGTGAATGAACCTGGTTCTCAAAAAGTAGTTGCATCGTCTTTGCTCCCTGCATTTGATTATCAACAATTGGTCAAACCCGAGCATGTTTCTTTCCTATCAGAGGATGGCCACAAGGTCTATGGTCAGCTCTTTAAACCCAAAGGTCAAATCAAAAATGCTCCAGCCATCGTCTATGTCCATGGAGGCCCAAGACGACAGATGCTGTTGGGTTGGCATTTTGGGGATTATTATTTCTACGATTATATGCTTAATCAATATTTAGCTAGCCAGGGCTATGTTGTTCTTGCTGTAAATTATCGATTGGGCATCGGATATGGTTACGATTTTCAGCATGCTGAAAAGGCAGGAGCAAACGGTGCATCTGAATATCTGGACATTCTTGCATCGGGGAAATGGCTGGCCACGCAGTCTTTCGTTGACGAGAACCGAATAGGGATATATGGCGGTTCTTATGGTGGTTTCCTGACAGCGATGGCTTTGGCCAAAAACTCCGATATCTTTAAAGTCGGTGTAGATATCCATGGTGTCCACAACCGGACACGCGGGTCGAGTTCAACAGCAAGTAGCGCCGATAGCGTGGCATGGGAATCCTCTCCGTCGAAATGGGTGGATACTTGGACATCTCCGGTATTGATCATCCATGGAGACGACGATTATAATGTAGCTTTCTCCCAAAGCATAGATCTGGTCAATAGACTTATCGGAAAAAATGTGGAAGTGGAATATCTAGTGCTTCCAGATGAAACCCATCATTGGATGCTGTATGAAAACCTATTAAAAGTCAAAGAAGCAACATCTTCTTTCATAAAAAGGAAATTGCCGGTCAGCCCTTAATATAGTAGAAAACGGATCATAAATATACATGAAGTTTTTGGAGCTTCATGCAGACACGTAAAATAGTGCAGAAAAAAATGCCTTGGTTCGTGTCTTCGCGAACCAAGGCAACTGGAGAAAGTATTTATAGAAACTACAAAATCAGAAACTGAAAACATGAACATCAAACTACCATTATTTGCCTTAGCTGTTTTTACATTCCTAACCACAGGATGTGCCGTGAAACAAGGTGTTCTACAACGGGAGTTAAACACCGTTTTATCTTCCGATCTGGATAGATCTATAGTAGGACTCAGTATCTATCATGAAGAACAGCAGCGATTTCTGTATGAACAGAATGCGTATGTACAGTTGGTCCCGGCCAGCAATACCAAATTGTTGACCGCGTATGCCTCTTTGAAATATTTGCCAGACAGTCTTCCCGGATGGTATGTTTACGAAACACCCGACACCTTGTATATCAAACCCAATGCAGATGGTACTTTTTTAAATCGGGATTTCAAAGAACAACGGCTCTTTGAAAAGTTAACGGCAACAAACAAACCCATTGTACTCAATATCCCCCCTATTGCCAGATTCGGCAGATTAGGCTCCGGATGGCCATGGAACAGTTATCAGGCTTCTTACGTACGGGAACGCTCCTTGATGCCCATGTACGGAAACGCTGTGCGCTTCCGGAACGATGGAGGTAGGCTTCGCACAGAACCTGCCTATTTCGAACGTTATCTACCAAAAGATCTTCAAACCACATCCGGTGAAAATTACTCGGTCAGCAGAAATTTTCACAACAACGATTTTACGGTAACGCTTGCACGTGATCGCACAACACAACGTCCCTTTACCAATTGGGAAGACGAGTACATTGCCTATCGTTTATTGCAGGACACGTTAAAAGGAAAGACCATTGTACTCAATACGGAATCTTTATCGTTGCCTTATCAGCCCTTTTATACCCACAAGACCGACTCTGTGCTGACTGTAATGATGCATAACAGCGACAATTTCTTGGCAGAACAATTCCTTCTAATGGTCAGCAATGCGATATTGGACAAACAGATTAGCGATTATGCCGCCATCCGCAAGATTGTGAAGGATAACTTTCAGGGGTTCGATGATGAACCCAATTGGGTTGACGGCAGTGGCTTAAGTGGATACAACCGCATGTCGCCACGTTTCTTCATTAGTTTACTGCGCCAAATGAAACAGGAATTCTCACAAGATCGCCTGCGTAACATTCTTCCTCAAGGCAATGAGGGTACACTAAAGGGATATTATATCGGTAACGAAAAATACATTTATGCCAAAACAGGCACACTGAGTGGTGTGATAGCACTCAGTGGTTATGTGAACACCAAAAAAGGCAACTCGGTATTGTTTTCGTTCATTGTCAATAGTAATCGAGGAGAAGCGGCCGGTGTACGCAAATCAATCGAACGGGTTATCAGCAGTATCATAGACCATTATTAATAAACTTTGGACAATATATGAACGTGTTCGTTTCAAAATTGTGCTAATGCACACGTTCATCCAATTGTTCCAGCAGAAAAAGATAGGGGGCATGCAGGTGATGGATGAATATTTCTGATACCTCATCTGGATACCGCTGGTAATAATCACCTTTAGGCAAAAGCACAATGGTTCTTCCGGCACGCACGTAGTGATTACTATGATAATATTGGGGTGGGACGTAACCTTTAATATGTTCCTGCACCATCTTGGATGTCATTTTCCCCAAGTATTTTTCATAGTTCCCCTGCGCCTGTTGCGTTGGTTTGCTCAGCTTTTTATAGATATGTCGCAATGCCAGTCTTTTGAGGAACTTCTGCTTTTTGATCATTGCTTGCGCATTGACAAAAGGATTGACCGTGTTGAAATCTTTTAAGGTCTGGATCGACATAGGCACTTCCGGAACCCAATCGGCAGTATTGACTACATTGAAGGCCCACCCTCCTTGTGTCTTCGCTTCATAGTCGTACGCATAATATAGGTTTCCGGGCTTGGGTGCTGCGCCACAATAGGTTTTAAAGCGAATGTCTTTAGGAAGAGTATTTGCTTGTTGCAACTCGTAAAGATGGGATGTCAATAGGAAGGAAATAGCGCCCCCTTGGCTATGTCCCACGATCAAGATATCTTTATAGCCTTGTTCATATAGTTCGTGAATTTTGGGTACGATTTCCTTAGATAAATAGGCCATGCCCAGCAACCAGCCTACATGTACTGCCGCATCTGGATCTGATGCCAGATGATAGGAAAAAGTGTCGGTATCATTCAGTTGCAACATGCCTTTTGCCGGAACCATGGCCGCATATAAATTCGCCAACCAACTTTCTGAATTCTGGGTGGTACCCCGTATGCTGACAGCAGCTACTTTATCGTCCGATACCCACAAATCCCAAAGATTGTCCAAACCAAGCGGTTGCGATTGGTATATCATCTTAAACCGAGTCGGTTCTGGAAATTTATGATAATAGGCACTATCGGCTGTTGTCCTCGCTGATATGAGCATCAATTCTTTAAATTCGCTTTTTTGAAAGCCCGGCTTTAATTGCTGGGATAGCGCAACATTGGCCACGCCTATAAGCAATAAAGTAAAAAGGACTTGTTTCCATCCTTGTTTCATACATTGTGGTTTTTCTGTCAAAATATGATATAATAAGTATATGAACCTTTCTGAACAGCTAGATATAGTTGTTAGGGCAGTTCTGCATAACAATAAGTGCGTGCTTCAGCATTATTGTGCTTTTTTTGCTTTTTCTTTTGCCAATAGGGTCGCTAGTTCAATTACTTTTTCAGGATATGTCTTCGCCACATTATTCTTCTCCCCAATATCCTTACTCAAGTCATACAGTTGCGGTTCCGGGCTATTGCCAAGTTCGGTATCTGTTAATTTAGCGTAAGCAGGGCCATTACTTGGCTCAATATATTTCCATTGCCCCTTAACAACAGCTAAGGTACCCGCATGCTCTACCAGATGCGGACGTCCCTGTTTGTCCCGCCCCAATAATGTTTGGGATAAAGCCTCGCTATCCATAGCTTCTGTAGGTACTTTTAATCCCAGCAATTGTGCCACAGACGCCAATACATCTATCTGACATAATAACGCATCAGACACGTCATTTTTAGCAACACCAGGACCTTTAACCAAAAATGGCACACGTGTTCCCGCTTCAAAGATGCTATACTTTCCACCACGTAAAGGTCCTGCCGGCGTGTGGCCATTCAGCTCTGTAACCGCACCATCCACATAGCCATCATCTAATACAGGACCATTATCACTACTGAAAATCACCAATGTATTTTCTGCTATGCCTAATAACTCTAATTGGTCTAAAATCTGACCTACTGTCCAATCTAATTGTAAAATGGCATCGCCCCGATAACCCAAACCACTTTTCCCTCTGAAGAATGTGGAAGGCATACGTGGAACATGGGGTTCGTTCAGTGAAAAGAAAAGAAAGAAAGGATTATCCTTATTTTCTTTAATAAAATTTTGCGCGACAGCTAAGAAGGTGCCTGTGACTTCTTCATCCACCCATCTGGCTTTATGCCCACCAGCCATATAACCAATTCTCCCAATACCATTGACAATCGTATTATTATGACCTTGACCGGGAGAAGAATGCATTTTTAGCAATTCGGGATGCTCTTTCCCCGTGGGATCATTACCGACTTTTTGTTTATAATCAACCTGTATAGGATCATCTTCTTCCAAACCTAAAACAGTGTGATTTTCTAAAAATACGGTCGGTACACGATCTGCCGTAGCCGGAAAAATGAAGGAATAATCAAATCCAACTTCATTTGGGCCCGGTTTAATATCCGCATTCCAATTTTTCTCCACCTGCGCACCTAGTCCCAAGTGCCATTTACCTATAACAGCAGTTTTATATCCAGCTTGCTTAAAGACTTTGGGTAAAGTCGTTTTATCTGTTGGCACAATGAGTTTAGCATCTCCTGGTAAAATACCAGTTCCCTGTTGTCTCCAAGGATATACACCTGTCATGAGGGCAAAACGGGAAGGAGTACACGTGGCTGATGTGCTATGTGCATTGGTAAAGCGAGTCCCTTGTTGTGCGAATCGATCCACGTTTGGGGTCTGAATCTTTGTCGCCCCATAACTACTCAGGTCGCCGTACCCTAAATCATCTACGTAAATAAATAGGACATTAGGTCTTTGCTGCTGTGCATAAGTAAAGCATAGGCAAATCGAACTGAGCATGAGTCCTACACCTGTTGCATACCATAATAATTTTCTTTTAAGCAATTCCATATATTTTAAGTTTTATCGTAAATCCTAACAGCTACTAATATATGATAAATACACGATGTTTACCGGTAGCACATAACCAAATTTAAGTTATGATTTATGTATATTTTGAATGATAAATTCTGCTCTTTCTTCTACGTTTATTTTTGGAACCTCAATGGTACTATAGCCAAATTCAAGATATGTTTCTTTCATTTTCTTAAACGTAAATGTAGCCTCTTCCCAACTTTGTTTTCTTTCATTATCTGTTTTATATATTTCTTTCCAAGGTGGAAGAATAAAAACATTCCTATTGTACGAATATTGTTGTGCTATTTCCGTCACTTCATTTGATATGGGAATATGCTCCATTTTCATATAACAAATAGTATCTAAAATTCCTCTGTCAAAAAAAATAAAATCTGAAATTGTCTTGGAATTTACTTCATGATAACTTTTTAAAGAAGCTTCTAATAGCAACGTGGCGTAAAGCTCTTTGTTCTTCCAGGGCAACCCTTCACTATTAGTTTCAATTTGTTCCTGTATTATCTTTCGCGCACACTCTTGTACTGTTTGAAAACCGTAGCTATTTAGTTCATTGATCAGGGTTGTTTTTCCGACACCCGGACCTCCGGTTATTATGATACTCCCTATTTGCTGGACAACTTTTGCACTAATTTAAGATATAATCACGACACATTTTTAATTTGCTGATAGAACCTTTCATCGGGTGTTACCCTACCGATTGATTTGTGTCTTCTTTCGGTGTTGTAGAACCGCACATAATCCCTCACCTGGCGGTATAAATCGACCCCGCCGTTGGGCGGGTTGAGATAGATTTTTTCTCTTTTGAGCGAGCCCCAGAACCTTTCGATATAGATATTGTCCAAAGCCCGGCCCTTGCCGTCCATCGATATTTTTACTTCGCGTGCTTTTAGTGCTTCGATGAATACCGAGGATGTAAACTGGGAACCCTGGTCCGTATTGAAGATTTCCGGTTTCCCGTGTCTTTCCATGGCATCTCTCATGACGTCCCTGCACCATTCGGCACTCATCGTATTGGAAACGTCCCACCCCATGATCTTGCGGCTATAGACATCAATGATAGCAAACATATACATAAACCCACGGAACATGGGGATGTAGGTGATGTCCGCCTGCCAGACCTGATTGGGGCTTTCTATCTTAAGATTTCTGAGCAGATAGGGGAATTTATAGTCACCTTTGTTTGCCCGGCTGAGGTTCTTTCTGGGATGGATGGCTTTCAGGTTCATGACCTTATACAATCGCCTGATACGCTTTTCCCCTACAGCATAACCCAGATCCATTTTCAGGTACGCGGTCATCCGCTCAACGCCATAGAATGGACAATCCAGGAACTTCCGATCGATGGCTTTCATCACCCGCTGGTTGTACAGGGATTCCCCTTTGGGCTTGAAATAATAACTGCTGCGCGGCAGCTCGATGACCCTGCATTGCTGGAACACGCTCAACTTTTTGTAGGGTGGGCAAACAAGCCTGCGTTTCTCTTCCAAACTCATTTGCCCAATACTTTTTTTAGGAAATTAACCTGTATCTGCAACTCCCCAATCTTTGAATACAACTCTTTTTTCTCCTGTGAATCGTCTTTGGATACAGCCTTGTCCTTGCTGAATACCGAGTCGGCGTTATCCAGAAACTCCCGCTTCCACGTGTTGATCTGCGTGGGGTGAACCTCGTATTTGGCAGCTAGCTCATGGATCGTCTGCTGCTCCTTAATCGCTTCGATGGCTACCTTCGCCTTGAAGCCTGCACTGAATTTCCTGCGTTCTTTTTTCATTTTTACAACTGCTAAGTTAAACATTTAAGCAGCTGTCCAATATTTGGGGAGTACTATACCAGACCAGGCTCGACGGTACATACCTTAAGTGGATCAAAGCCATATCCAACCACAGATTACTTATACTCGATGACTTCGGACTGAAGGCGATCGATGCAGACGCCAGGCTGGCGCTACTGGATATACTGGAAGACCGGTATGGCAACAGTTCCGTCATTATCACTTCCCAGTTGCCCGTGGAGGCGTGGTACAACTTTATCGATGAGCCTACACTGGCCGATGCGATAATGGACAGATTGACAGCTTCGGCACATAGGCTGCCCCTGCAGGGCAAGTCTATGAGGAAGAAAAAAAATCTTTAACTTTGAAAACCCAGTGGCGCAGCTGCGCAGATTATTGGTCTCTTCACTGGTGTACTTTCATCCGGAACGGGTGGTGTACTTTCCCCGGAATATTCACCACTATCATAACCTCCAATCCCCTAAGGAAAAAACCTACAAAACCTCCTACACAAAAGTACCGGAGTCGCTGAACACCGTATAGCAAAAAGCCCGACCTGTATTATCGTACACGACGGGCTTTTTTCTATACGGCATAATGTTAGTGGTAGGTATGATATGACTAGCATTCTCGGCTTTATTTTCCAATTAACACGTTGTATTCTTTTGGAATTTCAACACCATGAAAATGATTTGTTAGCCCATAGAATATTATAACTGTCAAACACCCTCCCAAAATTAAAATAATCGTTGATTGTTCTGCGGGAGTCAGGCCGAAAATATTTTGTTTTATTTTCTTGCTATGAATTGTAGCAATGTGTCCAAAGAAAGAAATAATAGCTAATGTGTAATAAGGAATAAAAAACAGGTTTAACGGAAAGGTATTGATACCTGCTACCCCAAAATAATAATTGGTGTCTAAATGAAATAACAGCCTTGCTCCAAGTACAGCAGATACATGAATGACAAGAAAAAACAATAGATACAGTCCTGTCCATTGTTGTAATTTTTCAGAACTCGTTTTTGTTTGGGTTTTATTGAGTACACATAGCTTTATCCCTGAAATCATTTGAATAACCACACTTGCCAATAATAGCATTTCAGCAACAGAATTTCGGTAATATACCCGTAAGTTATTCATCATATTGATATGGTCTTCCGCTCCTAAAACACCCCACACATGATTCAGCAAATGTATTAGAACAAAAATACTGATAAATACTGCCGAAGCGCGATGAACAACTTTAGCCAACATAAGCATTATTTTAAGTTATACTGTGCAGTTGCAGACAAAGCTGTTCCGGTACTGGTACTTACTTTTTTCTCTACACCATCTATAAAAATTTTCACTTTTAATGTAGATGTAGCATTTGTACCCATAGCATTGGCAGTGATGGTGGCGACATTATAATTGGCAGGTAAAGTGATTTCCTGACTTGTCCATGTTTGGACATTTGCACTTGAAATAGTTGTTAGGTCGGTATCGAAACCATATACCACCATATTGACTAACACACCGGATGATGCTTCGGCTTTGAATACTATCTTTTTGGAAGAAATCTTTGGCTCATCGTCTTTATTACAACTTAACAAGGTTTGAATTAGAAATAAACTAAACAGCACACTTGCTATTTTAATTTTCATTTTTTTTGTAATCATCTCTATTTATTTTTGCGGTTATTAATACTGCAATATTACGCTGAAATGAAAGTTAAATCCGTTCACTTAAGTTAATAAATAACAAAAAGCAACATTTTTTTTATTCGTAATTAGCCGTTTGCGTAATCGACTGAGAGATTGAGGTATACGCCTAAGTAACTCGCTATTTGTTTTTTTATGTGTTAGTACGAGGCCATTTCCATGCATAACGGATAATCAAGCAAAGAAGAACGACTTCAACAACTGCACCAAACACCATATGTATCCAAGCCTCTCCTTCCAAATTAAATAGCATAAAAGGAATATTCACCGCGGCAATAATGATATTTGCCCAGCGATTTACTTTAGCTGGCAGGGCAACAGAAAGGAAAATCATAAGGCTCGGAATTGTTACTAAGGCGAGTGCTACCAAAAGAAATCCTTGCGTAAGATCAAATACAAACACCTTGCCTTTCAGAATATCCTCTATCTTACGTGGCATATATAAGTGGAAGTAATCAACATATATAATGAGAAACATCAAACTTGTCCACAGCGATGCAAGCTTCAGTTTCACATTGACTTTGCCGTCTTCCGGTGAGTTTTGAGTATTCATAATTATGAATTAAAAATTAAATCCTACGTTAAGCCCCGGTTCAGGAAAGATGAATTTAGACCATTTATCATCCAACTGTTTAAAACCATCAGGTAATTCTGTATGATAGGCACGGTGGGTCATACATATTGAAGGTTGGAAGAAAAATTTGTCTTTTAAAAGTTTTATATGATAACCAAACCGGTATGAATTGAAAATCTGAAAACCTTCTTTTATTTTATTACCATCATCATTCGCAAAAATTTGCCAAGTAGGCATAACGTCCAATTGGGCATATAAGCCTTTCCATAAAAACCGTTGGTAAGATGCTGTTATACCTATCTCACGCACATACCCCGGAAATTTTTCCTCAGGTTTTTTGTAGGCTTTATTTAAAAATGGATGAATACCATTCGGCCAAGCATATTTCCAAGTTTTTGGGGATAGTCTAATTATATCTTTCCCTGTAATCCGATACCCTATATCTAATTGAGCAAAGTTTGGTGGATTCTCTTTGTCAAAATTCCCCATTATTACAAATAAAGAAGTCCCAACAAACCATCTTTTGTAAGTGCTGTCTTGTTTGTTATATTGAGCTTTAACTTGTAGAGTGTTTGCAATTATTAAGGTTAAAGTGAACAATAAAATTTTCTTTTGCATACTTTAATTTTATACATATTAAACAAACTTAAATAAGGATGCTAAAAATTAAATCCAAAATCAAACCCGGGTTGAATAAAGTAGTTAGGCCAACTTTTTTCTACCAATTTAAAAGATTCTGGAACATTCGTTCTTACTGGCCAATAACTACATCCTATAGCTGGTTCAAAAAAGAACCGGTTTTTAAAAAACCTAAACTGGTAACCCAAATAGAAGTCCAGATATAACGTGTATCCATTTCCAATCTTTTTTTTATCCTCATCTATATATTTTTCAAAAGCATTCAACGCTTGAACGGATGTATAAGCTCCTTTCCACCAAAACCGTTGGTATCCTAATGTGGGTGCAAGTATGCGTGCATGTCCGGGATAGTTTAGTCCTGGTGCATCAAAGGAAGGTCCAAAAGGGATACCTATTGGCCAAGCGTAAATGGATCTTTTAAATCTAAAGGAAACAACATCTTCGGGTGTTATCCTGTACCCAACATTCAATTGTACATACTCAGGATTATTTACTTTATCAAAATTACCCAATAAATATAGCGTGCTGCCAACGAACCATCGCCTGTAAGTGCTGTCTTGCTTGGCATATTGTGCATTCGCCTGCAAACTGCCTACCAAGATAAGTCCAATCCATAAAATTCTCTTTTGCATATCTTTTTTATAACTGTTAAATGATACCGCAAAAGTAGATTGAAGCGTCGCTTAAAACGTTCACTTAAGTTAAGAAACGTATCTCAACTTCTGTTTTTTTTAAGAATTCTTGCTCTTAGTCGGCTTAATGATTGTGGTTTTATACCGAGATAACTTGCTAATTGGTGTTGCGGTACACGTTGAATAAGGTCTGGTCGTGATTGCAATAAGTTCAAATATCGCTCTTCAGGAGAAGAAGTCTTAAACTTGTCAAAGTCTATTCGTTCTTTAGCTAAAAGTTCTTCGGAAAGTATTCTGCACATGGTTTCAAACTTCGGAAATTTTCTGTTTATTTCTACTTCCATATCAGGATTTGAAACGACAAGTATAGTATCTTCTATGCAGCTTAAATAATATTCCGATGGGGTGTCACTTTTTACGCAATGCGGTGTCACACCTTCCATTTCTGTGTAGAAAGCGGTTGTTTTTTCTTCTCCTTCTATGATGTAATATGTCCGAATACATCCCTTTAGTACAAAGTAATTATGCTTCGTTTTCTGTCCTTCTTTGAGTAAAGTCGTCCCTTTCTTTACCGAGCAAAATATATCCAAAGAAACAATTGCGTTCTTTTCTTCTTCCGTCAGGGAAACGTATTTCGATATAAAGTCAAATAGTATGTTTTGCATTGTTACTTTGTTGGTACGAGAGTCTGTTACACTTGCCACTAACGGCAAACGCATTGGCGAAGTGGCGGATAAATTGGACGAAAAGTTCAATTT
>JBEBRE010000059.1:0-18361 GCA_040394995.1 Sphingobacterium wenxiniae | reverse complement strand
AAGCCTATGACAGAAATCTATAAACAAGACGAAACTTTTGAACGGGTTGATTTTTCCATACATCCGCTCCAAAAGGGCGAATATGAGCATTGTGTTTTCCATAACTGTAATTTCGCGAATCATAATCTGTCGGCCTTTGCATTTATGGACTGTGTATTCAATGCCTGCAATCTGAGTTTGGTAAAGATCCTCCATACAGCATTCCGGGATGTACAATTCAAGGACTGTAAGATGTTGGGGCTTAGGTTTGACGAGTGTCATGATTTTGGCCTTTCTTTTTCATTTGACAACTGCCAGCTACATCATTCCTCATTTTATAAAATCAAAATCAAAAAAACGATTTTCAAAAATTCGCAGTTACAAGGATGCGATTTCGCGGAAGCAGACCTTTCGAATGCAGTATTTGATAATTGCAATTTAGAACAAGCTGTTTTTGATCGCACGATATTAGAAAAAGCCGATTTTAGAACTTCCTACAATTACTCTATTTCGCCGGAAACAAATCGTATAAAGAAAGCGAAATTTTCGCTATCAGGTGTTTCAGGACTTTTAGATAAATACGATATTCTTATAGAAAGATGACCGTTTTGGGTATTACCTTTAATAGCTTCTTCTTTTTAACTGCACTTCTTTGGTGTTCGGAATGTTTAAGGGGACACGCTCCAATGTCACAAAAGTGCTGTCCAGACCAAATCCCTTCTCTTCCGAAAGGCTAAAGCGCTTGAGCATCTTGTATATTTCGAGAATAACTTTCTGATGCCACTTTAAATCATGTGTCTTGGAAATGATTTTTTCGAGGACAACAAAGTTAAAATCGCCTGGAATGCCATGTTTCTTAAGCGTATTATAATTACTGGTAATGTCTATTTCGCCGTTGTTGACCATATCTTCTACCACTTTTCGAAAGAGTAAACTGATGCGTTGTTCTTCGCGAAATCCAAGCTTGAAATCTATGCGGATGAGCTTTTGGGGAATGAGTTGTTCTGCAACATATTCCCGTGTATGCGGATGATCCATCACATCCACGTGTACAAGCCAATATACATCGGCACGCTTTGGTTTTTTATTGATGATGGAATAGATAATTTTAGATTCTATCTCGTTTTTGTTGTTGGCACTTGTCAGGTATACCAAATGCGATGCAAATAGCGGTACGCTCTTGTCTTCGCTCAACTCGGAAATAAGAGGAAAGTATTCTTTGATGTTGGTGAACTTGACAAAACTGTTCTTGATTTTTCGAGCTCCGTACCAGGAGAACATGACGACAAACAGGGTAGTTGCTAAAAGCAGTGTTAGCCATCCGCCATGTTGGATCTTGACAAAATTGCCCAACAAAAAAGTGAGTTCTATAGTAAAATAGACAACGGCAAAGGAAACAATCCATATTTTTTTGATGTGTAGCCGGGTGAGAAAAAAGCACATCAAAATCGTTGTTGTGAGGAAAGTCATGTTGATAGCCAGTCCATAAGCAGCTTCCATATTGCTCGACTCCTTGAAAACGGCAATGATAAGAATGCACCCTGTGTATAAGATAAAATTAATAGACGGCACGTACAGTTGTCCTTTTTGATCACTCGGATATCGAATGGCCACTTTTGGCCATATATTTAATCGTACTGCTTCTGATATAAGTGTGAATGAACCGGAGATCATCGCTTGGCTGGCGATAATTGCCGCAATGGTAGCTATGCTGATGCCGTAGACCAAGAAGCCATCGGGCATGATTGCATAGAAAGGATTCTCGGGCCCAATTTGTGTTCCTGCATGGTCCAAAAGCCAAGCGCCCTGCCCAAAATAGTTTAGGATAAGCATCAATTTGACAAATATCCAGCTTATTCTAATATTGGATTTGCCACAATGTCCCATGTCCGAATATAAAGCCTCGGCGCCTGTGGTACATAAAAAAACAGCACCAATTAATAATAAGGCATTTGGATGATTGAAGATTGTCTGTATGGCGTAAATGGGGTTTAAGGCATAGAAAACCTCGGGCGAATGGTGGATATATAGCAACCCTAAAACACCAATGGTCGAAAACCATATCAACATCAATGGTCCGAATATACGCCCGACGATGGAGGTGCCGAACCGCTGGATCAAGAAAAGAAGTGTGATGATAGTGACCACAATCGGAACAGTAGGAATGTCGGGGTTATAGATGACCAATCCTTCTATAGCCGACGAGATGGTAATTGCCGGTGTAATCATACCGTCAGCTAATAAGGTGCTTGCGCCGATGATGGCAGGTATCACCAGCCATTTGGCTTTTTTCCTGACGAGCGAATACAGTGATAGAATGCCACCTTCACCTTTGTTGTCTGCATTTAAGGTAATCCAAACATATTTGACAGTCGTCTGTAGGGTCAATGTCCAAAAAACGCAAGAAAGACTCCCGATAACGAGATCTCTTTCGACGGTTGCTTTGTTAAAAATAGCTTTGAAAACGTATAGCGGGGAGGTGCCGATATCTCCGAAGATAATGCCCAGACTAATCAATAATCCAGCTAAGCTGAGCTTATGTGCATGATGCAACTTGCTTGGTTTCATGGGTGAAATGCTATATGAAACTCGTATAAAAATTGAGCCAAATGTAGACAAAAAAAGTAAACGTAACGTATCTTCTTGTTAAAAATTGTTAATAGGGAAAAGTTTTTTTCCAAAGCAGCCTTTTTTGGGATAAAAAAAATTACATTTGTGTATGGTTTTTAAGAAAAAGTATTTATTTTTGAACTAAACCTATACACCCATTTATTGGTCTATTAAATAAAAATGACAGGATTGATGAGAAAAGTGGCTTTGATGATGATTGTGAGCGGATTATTGCTGACAACAGGGAGAGCTATGGCTACTTATTCTTTGTCAACAAAAATGCATGCAAGTCCTTTCCTCACGAATACGTTAAAAGAGGATAGTGAAAAACTCATTACCAACGTTAAGGTATTTTATAATCCCGTTGCGGAGCAGATTGCCATTAATTTCAAGCTGTCAAAAGAAAGTACCGTCGCCATCAAGGTGATGGACGCTTTAGGAAATGAAGTGCTCAATCTGATGAACGGCAAACTGGATGAAGGGTTACAGAATCTTTCGTTTGAAACCAACGGAAAGCTTACAACCGGTGTGTACTTTGTACGCGTCACTTCCGGAACCGAGGTCGTGGTAAAGCGTATTTCGGTAAGATAATTTCCCTCTAATATCTCCAAAATTTTTTGTTTAAAGTTTGAAGTTTAAGGTTTAACGTTCTAAATTATCCTTGTCCTTATTCTCCTTTGTCCTTGTTCTTTTATCCTTGCTCCTGATACTCTTCTATCCACAGCCCATCCGCTTTGATAATCTCAATGAGCTCGTTTAGCGCGTTGGCTGAGCTTACATTGCGTTTTACCACTTCTTTCCCCCGGTAAAGCGTAATTTTATCTGGCCCGGCACCTACATAGCCATAATCAGCGTCTGCCATTTCTCCCGGACCATTCACAATGCAACCCATGATGCCTATTTTTAGACCCTTTAGGTGGCTGGTACGGCTGCGGATCATATGTGTTGTCTCTTGCAGGTCAAAGAGCGTACGCCCACAGCTGGGACAGGAAATATACTCTGTTTTTGAAATGCGCGAACGCGTGGCTTGCAAGATGCCAAAAGAAATGGAAGCCAATTTGTCTATCGGTGTTGCCGGTGAGTCGATCCATATTCCCGAACCGAGACCATCAATCAGCAATGCGCCCATGTCCGTTGCGGCATAAAGCTGTAGTTTGGAAATGGGTTCCTCCGGATTCATTAAATCGCCTGCTGGTCCCGAAAATTCGTTTTTGGCATAATGTCTTTTAATGATGATCGGTTGGCTGATCCCGATGGCTTGTAAATTATTGAAAAACTGCCGTTGATCTGCCATGCCATGCAGACGATTGGTTTCCAGTACGAAAACAATCGTCTTATTCGATTCCAACACCCCGAAATCTTCTGACAATATATCTTCGTTTGTGATGCGGATAAGATTTAAGGAAGGGTCTCTCTCTACGGCTTCATTGTAGCCGTGTAATGTATAGACCGGATGCTTATTGGCTTTATCTTTCAAAGATAGCCATGTCGGGTAGTCATAAAGTACCTTTAGGTTGCCAGGCAGGTTGAACGAAGGCAAATGGGATCCCAAATACACAAAGTCTACCGATTGATCGCCCATATGGTATTTGTCATTCAAGGCGTCGTATCGATAGCCTACAGCGGCAAGGATATAGGGGTCTTTTAAGTTTTCGGATGAGATGTCGGCCACTACTCGTGGCACTAATGATCCGCCAATAAAAGCATTGACCTCTTGTGCTTCGTAGGGCAAGGTCTCTGTATTTCCCGATAGGTTGATGATTTCGCGTTCAGGAGTATGGTCTATAGCGGTCTTGCGTTTGCTGTACCGATCGACAAGTGCTCTCGCCACAGGAGCTTCTTTTTCGGGTTCTTCCGTGAGCGAAACGCGCACGGTATCGCCTAAGCCATCTTCGAGGAGCGTACCGATACCAACAGCAGATTTGATGCGTCCATCCTCGCCATCTCCAGCTTCTGTGACACCTAAATGCAATGGGTAATTCATGTTTTCCGCAACCATTTTTTCTACTAACAGACGGTATGCCTTCACCATCACTTGTGGGTTGGAGGACTTCATAGACACGACCAAGTTGTAGTACTGCAAGTCTTCGCAAATGCGCATAAACTCTAGGGCCGATTCGACCATGCCTTCGGGTGTATCCCCGTAACGGCTCATGATGCGGTCGGAAAGCGAGCCGTGGTTGGTGCCGATGCGCATGGCTGTGCCGTATTCTTTGCAGATTTTAACAAGGGGGGCAAATTTTTTGTAGATGCGGTCTAATTCTGCTTGGTATGCGCTATCGGTATAGTCGATTTGGTCAAATTTTTTTTTATCGGCATAGTTGCCGGGATTGATGCGTACTTTTTCCACGATTCGTGCGGCTACTTCGGCCGCATTGGGCGTGAAATGGATGTCGGCCACCAAAGGAACGCGATATCCTCTATCCAACAACCCTTGTTTGATATTGGCTAAATTTTCAGCTTCTTTAATGCTTGGAGCAGTAATCCTGACGTATTCGCAACCGGCATCGACCATTTTGATGGATTGTTCAATCGACCCTAAGGTATCCATGGTGTCGACAGTGGTCATGCTCTGGATACGAATGGGGTTACAGCCACCCATAGGGATATCGCCGATCTGCACTTCCCGTGTTAAAAACCGGCTGTACTCCGTTTTAGAGTGGCAGTACCCTCCGGGTAATATGATTGTGTGCTTTGTATCCATTGCTACATGCAAAGTTAGGAAAAATCGTTTGAACTCTGGTTGATAAGTTGGGAGTGATTTTGACGCTGTCGAATGGAAAGAGCTGATGGCAGGATAAGGTATATCTTATTTTTTCATGTAGAGGAACGATACATGTCTACCTTGTTTCGTGTCATTCCCTCACCTTTCGGGAACTTGTCCCGATTTATCGCATTGGCGTCAAGATAAGGGCTTTGGTGTTGGTTCTGCACCTAACGGAGCCGCTGGATATGGCTGTTAATTTTCTACAGACATTTAGCTTCCCGAATGCATTCGGGACAAGCTATACGGAGCATTTTCTTAGTGAAGCCTTTAAAATCCCGTAGAGCATAGTCCCGAACTCGCTTCGGGAGATTCCAACATTTGTAGGAAATAGAGACAGAAATTAAACAAAGCGAGCCGTAGAGCCTGTCCCGAGAATCGGGATTCGCGACATTCAAATTAGCGTTAACTTGACAAAGCGATTTCTCGAGAAGACACGAAGCAATTCCTTTATTCCGGTTCGTGAGGGCGCAAACCAGGTCGAATGCTTGCTAACGACAGGTAGGGGGATTAATACCTTGAAATCGTAAAGGTATTTGCGGCACCATCCAGTTCAATGTCGAATTTCTTGTCTGCTGTATCAAAATTGGCTGTTGTAGCAAGTCCTTTATTGTTATTTTCAAAACCTTCTAGGTGATTTGATGAGGCAATTGAAGAATATTTTACGCGGATGGCTGCTTCTTTGGGAATGCTCAATTTGATGGTGGAAGCACCTGTGGCAATGGATATTTTAGCGAATGCTACTTGTGGCATTCCAAGCTTTAAATTCATGGTGCTGGCACCCGTATTGATTTCCAGCTGATTGATTTTAAAATCCGACAGGTCGCCTTGTAGGTCGGCAGCGCCATAATTAAATTCCATGTCCCATAGAGGAGCCGTATGTAATTGCAAAGAAGCTGTACGAGGCGTGCTGTTTTTTCCTCCCTTTGGTTTTGCATTTAAGGTAATGGTTTGGCCTTGTTCGGTGGTCTTGTTGCTTAAACTAAGGCCCATACTTTCATTTTCGCTTTTTGCCGATAAAAGATCTGTGTCAGATGAGCTGATTTCAAACTTGCTCGCCCCGCCATTAAAATCCAATTTTACCCGCTGTGTCTCAGGGCTGTAGGGAAGGGATACCGCTGTTTGCATCGAATCATTGCCTTCGTCACCAAATGACAAGTTTTTGTTGCCAAAAATGTCGACTCCCCAACCAGTACTGGGTGTGGTGAGGCCCTGAAAAACGATCCATCCCAAAAACAGGACATTACAAGCTATTTTGATGTAATCCCCGTGCATTTTGTTTTGTACCATGAGGTTGATGCCTATGAGGATAATGCCTAAGGGCCAATACTTTACGATGACCCATATGTTGAAATGGACAATGTCCAAATTATGTAACAACAAAAGCAGGCCGATGCATACAAACCAAATTCCCGAACTTATTTTATTAGCCATATTTCTAATTCCTATGTAAATATATAGGTCAAAAGTACAAGATACTAATTTTTTACAAAACGTTTTTTAGGTTACGTTGTTAATAACCTCGGTAAAATAAAGCAAAATATCGGTGAATTTTCTTGCTGGTAAATGCGTATATTGCGGTACTATTTATTATAAGAATATAGATTCTGTATGATATTTCATCATTTTGGCAAATATGTTTTGTTATTGAAGAAGGTCTTCAAAAGGCCTGAAAAGTGGCGCATATACATAAAAGAGATCTTTCATGAGATGAATGAAATTGGGATTGGCTCGTTGGGGTTAATCGTTATCATTTCGACGTTTATCGGTGCTGTAATGACCTTGCAGATCGCCTTTCAGCTGGTTTCGGATTTGATACCTTCGACTGTTATCGGGCAAATTAACCGAGATTCCAATATTTTGGAATTGGGGCCTACGATTTCGGCGTTGGTACTGATGGGGAAAGTCGGCTCAGCTATATCTTCCCAAATCGGTTCTATGCGTGTCACGGAACAAATCGATGCATTGGAAATCATGGGAATTAATGCGCCGGGCTATTTGATTTTACCCAAAATTATAGCTGGGCTTGTTATGATGCCCGTATTGGTAGTTATTGCCATTTTCTGTGCGATCTGTGGCGGTCTGATTGGAGGTGCATTATCTGGAGCAGTAGCACCTTCGGACTACATACAAGGGATACAGGGCGGTTTCAATGGGTTTACCGTAGCAGTAGCCTTGGTGAAAGCGTTCATTTTTGGTTTTATCATTACTTCGGTGCCTTCTTATAAAGGGTTTTATGTCCGGGGGGGCGCATTAGAAGTCGGACAGGCTGGCACGCAGGCGGTAGTTATCGGCTGTATCACCATTTTGGCCTGTGACTATATTATTACAGCATTGATGTTATAATTTCTATGATTGAAATTCAGAATATACATAAATCATTTGGTGATAATGATGTTTTAAAAGGCATAGACGCAGTTTTTGAGCCCGGAAAGATTAATCTGATTATCGGAGGATCGGGATCGGGGAAAAGTACATTGCTGAAATGTATTGTGGGATTACATAAGCCAGAGCAGGGGAAGGTTTTCTTCGACAAGCAGGAATTTACGCAAATGACATTTGAGGAACGTATTCCTATCCGTAAGGATATTGGAATGCTGTTTCAAAATTCAGCCCTTTTTGATTCCATGACCGTGGAACAAAATATCGTATTTACATTAGATATGTTTACCGATATGAGCAAAAAGGAGAAAATAGATCGTGCTAACTTTTGTCTGGAACGGGTGAATTTAAAAGACACCAACAAACTATATCCAGCTGAACTTTCAGGGGGAATGAAAAAGCGTGTAGGCATTGCTCGGGCCATTAGCATGAGTCCTAAATATTTATTCTGTGACGAACCTAATTCAGGTTTGGACCCGGCAACTTCTATTCTGATCGACGAGCTGATACAGGAACTTACGGAAGAATATCAATGTACCACTGTAGTGGTCACGCACGACATGAATTCAGTGATGGGAATAGGGGAGTACATTTTATTCCTCTACAATGGAGAGAAGTTTTGGGAAGGATCCAACGAGGATATTCTGCGTTCGGATGTGCAAGAACTAAACGATTTTGTGTTTGCCAGTCCTTTGATGAAAGCGGCCCGGGATACAATTAAATAGTATAAGTATTGAGTATATAGAGTAATGATTTTTTGTATTGAGAGCAATAATTGTTCACTGACTACTGCTCACTGACCACTATCAACGGATATATCTATTTTTTCCTTATTTTTGACAAAAAATCCATAAACGACATTGACTTCAACACATATACAGCTATTGACGCCACAACATTGGAAAGATTATGAACTGATCGATTGTGGCGATTTCGAAAAATTAGAACGCTTCGGAGAATTGATTTTAATTCGTCCGGAACCGCAGGCTGTATGGCCCAAGGCGTTGGGTGACGGGGAATGGAATAAACGCTATCATATTAAGTTCAAAGGTCGCTCTGCAACTTCGGGAGATTGGTTGAAAAAGAATCCCAAAACCTCTGATCGGTGGCATGTGGAATACCGGAATAAGGAGGTATCCATTAAATTTCGATTGGGTCTCACTTCTTTTAAGCATGTGGGGATCTTTCCTGAACAGGCCGTTAATTGGGATTACATCTCGGAATCCATAAAATCTTTTAGCACGCCTAAACCGAAGGTGCTGAACTTGTTTGCTTATACGGGAGGAGCATCGTTGATCGCAAAAGCTTCGGGCGCGGATACCACCCACGTGGATTCTATCAAACAGGTGGTAACGTGGGCCAACGAAAATCAAGAGCTGTCAGGCTTAGACAACATCCGTTGGGTGGTGGAAGATGCTTTGAAGTTTGTCAAACGGGAGCTGAAGCGAGGGAATACATACAACGGCATCATCTTGGATCCCCCGGCATATGGACACGGACCGAAAGGAGAGAAATGGAAGCTGGAAGACCATATTATGGAGATGATGCAGGACGTTGTCAAACTGTTAGATCCACAAGAGCATTTCTTGATTTTAAATACCTATTCGCTGGGGTTCTCTTCGGTTATTGTGGAGAACCTGATTAGGCAATCTTTTCCGCAAGTAGAAAACTTAGAAATAGGAGAGCTGTATTTGCAGGCTACCGCCGGACCAAAACTGCCTTTGGGGGTTTTTGGCAAATTCAGGAAGGTTGCAGAAAGGTAAGGTGTTGAGCATTCTTCGCGTATTATTTTCTGATACACCACAGTAAGCATGCTTTCCTGTTGGTGCTTTTGATACGGGAATTTTATTATCTTTATGTCACATCAAACAATAAAACATAACCAATATCATGACCCCCAAGAACCGTCGTTCTATTCGTTTGCAAGGCTATGACTACTCACAAGAGGGTGCATATTATATCACGGTATGCACACAGGATAGGTTATGTTTATTTGGTGGGGTAAAGCATGGGGAGATGGTGTTGAATGAGATTGGTCAACATGTCGAAAAATATTGGTTGGAAATACCTGTACATTTCCCCAATACGATCCTGCATGAATATATTGTCATGCCCAATCACGTTCATGGTATTGTCGAAATCGTCGGAACAAACGATGATTTAAACGTAGGGGCAAATAATCATTTGCCCGGTGTAAATAATCATTTATCCGACATGACAAATAATCATTTGCCCGGTGTATCGGATAGGGCGAAAGATATTTCGCCCCTACGTGGTACGTCGAAGACAATCGGTTCGATTGTGAGAGGTTTTAAAATCGGTGTTACCAAATATATACGTGCGCATACAGATATTTACGACGTTTGGCAACGAAGCTTCTATGACCATATCATCCGTGACGGTGACGATTATGAACGTATCGCCAATTACATCATTAACAATCCCAAGAATTGGGATCAAGATGATTTGTACTTGTAACAACGATATACAACCATACCGGGATTTTATTATCTTTATGTCACATCAAAAAACAACATAAATGAATTAAAAAAGAGAATTAAAACATTACCTTAAGCCCCTCCCTTTTCTCCCCTCCTTTGGAGGGGAGAAAAGGGAGGATATTAGCGTTTCGCTTTAAGGTTTTCCTGTACCAGAAATACGACCAATTTTTCAATGTAGAACAGGAAAGGTAAAAGTGGAAACGCCTACGTAAAAGCGTGGGCGTTCCTTTTGCTTTGTTCTACAGCCTTTGGTCAGGATTCTGGTACAAGCATGGGAATTAGCCCGCGTTTTTTTATTGTAAAGAACTAAATATTATAATTTGATAAGTTGTGTTTTTTACTACAATAGTAATAAGTATGATGCAGATGTTTTTCTATTTAGCGAAGGATATACCTTCCAGCGCCATCTTAGCTTGCCCTAATTGAGATGCAATATCTTCCAAGGTATGGGAAGAAAAAGCCTTGTCCAAATCCTGTTTCAACGTTTCGTAATATTTGATGCCATCAAAGAGCTGGGTTTTGAACTTTTCCAGATATTTGACCTTCTTTTCATTCACCTCTTTCCAGTTTGTGTCAACGTATTTCTTGATGTATTCCACATAGATGTTAAGCTCATTGACGAAGAATAGAGGTCTATTGCCGGTTTCTAAGAGATTATGCCTGCCATAGATATGGTCTACCATTTCTTTTAAGGAATACACCTTCTTGAAATAGGCGGTATTGGGACCGGGACAGATAGCGACGGCTGTGTTTTCTTTCGGTTCCTGTATATTGTATTTTAAATAGGCCGATGAGGCCAAGCCATCGCATAGACAGGTTTTTTCAGTTATTTCGTTATATTTTTCTTGAAACTCCTCAGGGGGGAGTTCTTGTTTTTTTAGTTCCTTAATCTTGTGGAACTGATACACGCGGGATGCGGTACATATGGGTTTGTCGGAAAACTCCCGGTTGGAAATCAAGTATTTCTTGGTACAAGGGCTACCGGGCCTTCCTTGTTGAATACGTTCAAGGCGTTGCTTTTCGGCAGTGCTATTACGGAAGTTGTTGAACGGGATGCCTAAAGGCGAGGCACCGCTGAGATAGAAATCGGATGTTTGGGCCTGAGCCAAGGCTTGCAAGGTATCGTCATCTACGGTTGTAGCTTCAGGAACGAGTAAAAAAGGTGATCCCCATCCGGTACGGTCGAAGCCATAGTGCTCCAAGAGAAATGTCTGTTCGTGTGCTGTGCCAATGCCACCTTGTACCGTATATTTAATTGTTGGGTTTTTCTGCAGTTCGATCCCTTTTTCGGCTAATGCGTG
Organism: Sphingobacterium wenxiniae; assembly: GCA_040394995.1. GTDB lineage: Bacteria > Bacteroidota > Bacteroidia > Sphingobacteriales > Sphingobacteriaceae > Sphingobacterium > Sphingobacterium wenxiniae_A. The sequence continues at coordinate 6,824 of JBEBRE010000059.1, read as the reverse complement.
TTTGTACATGGGGAGTAGCTCTTCCAAAAGTGTCTGCTTGTTGTTCTTGAACTCTTCCAATATAGGGCCAAGCAGATAACCTTCTGTAGCAAAAGCGTGGCCACCGCAGTTTAGTCCAGATTCTACTCGGAATTCGGATACCCAGATTCCTTTTTTTGCCAAAAATTTGGCTTGTATGAGTGCCGACCGGTAATCGGATACTTTTAAGATGATTTTCTTGTCGTAGTCTCCCTTTTCATTGGGAAAAAATACGGAAAGCTCAGCAAGATACGCATACAGACGTGGGTTCATGCCTGCGGATAGAATTACAGCGGATGACAGCTTGGACTGGGCAAAACCGCGAATGGCGGCTAATGCATCAGAAAATTGCTCGGGCAATAACTCACCATTTGGCGCATGGTTCATTTTGTCAACTTTCGACATGATGTTTACATCGATATTTCCGGGCGCGATTAATTGTTTTAATTCTTCTTGCAACGTTTCCCTCATTTTCGGATGGGTTGTCTCGCGCATCTGTAAATAGCGCTTTTTCGTCAATGAATGCTCTGGCAAGAGGTCAAAATATTTGGTTATATCGTTTTTTTGCTCAAAAGATTCTTCTTTGAGGTTGTGGATTTGCATATCCACAATTTCTTTTACCAAATCCAGATAAGCGGTAATACGTTTTGCCCGAGCATCGGGTGTTTTCTTGTCAATAGGATGAAACATTTTCTGAAAAAGGTCGGCATAGTATCGACGCATACGTTCAAGGAGTTCGTCGTCTACAATTGAAACGACAGAAGATATCCCATATTTAGCAACTTTAAGAGGTGTATCTACCGAAAAAGCCAATCCCAATACCGGAATATGAAAAGTGTGTTCCATTTTAATGTGTTTGGGACACAAGTACATTAAAAAATTTCATAAAAAAAATAACCCGTTTTACGGGAAATAATGTTTAAGGTCATTTTTGGCGTCGGATCGGTCTGCTACGATTTGAATACAATCGTTTTGTTGATGTTTAACATAACCCGATCTTCCACCAGCAGTTGAATGGCTCTGCTGAGCACTGCTTTTTCAATTTCCTTTCCGGCTGTTTTCATTCTGTGGAGATCATAGCTATGGTCTATTTTTTTGATGTCTTGGACAATAATAGGACCCTCGTCCAAATCATCCGTTACAAAATGTGCTGTGGCACCTATAATTTTCACACCACGTTCTAATGCCTGTTTATAAGGGTTAGCGCCAATAAATGCAGGTAAGAAAGAATGATGAATGTTGACGATTTTATTTTTAAATCGGTTTACAAAAGAGGGAGACAGAATGCGCATAAATTTGGCCAAGATGATATAATCAGGTTGGTATAGATCAATATGAGTGGCCAGTTCATCCTCAAATGTTTTCTTTGTTTTGTCTTCGTGGGCAATATGGTGATAGGGAATCTGAAAACGCTGCGTAAAATCCTGCAAGGTATCATAATTGCCAATAACGGCAACGACTTCGGCTTGCAAGGTTCCAAAATAGTGTCGAATGAGAATGTCGGCCAGGCAATGGTGTTCCTTGGTAACCAATATGACTAATCGTTTTCGTTCGGCGGGATTGAGTTGTATGTTTGCGTTATGGGGAAGGCTACTTTTCAGATCGTTGAAAAGCTCCTCGCTTGAAACAGGCACTCCTGAACAGACCACACGCACAAAGAACTTGTTATTGTCCTCGTCCACGTATTCGCGCATAGTGACGATGTTCAGCCGGTGTTTAGCCACTACATTGGATATGTTCGATACTAAGCCAACGGCATCGGTACATTGAATCAAGATTAAAGTTCGGTTGTCCATGGTTAATTATATAGATGAGGCAATGTTTAAAAAGCCACCATACTGAGCGAAGCGAATGATCTCGTTTTTTAGGAATCTACTGACCGAAAGGGGATCCTTCACTGTGTTCAGGATGACAGACTTAAACATTAAAGGCATTTAAGAGGCAACGGCTGCTTTTGCAAGTTCTTCTTCCAGATCGATTTCTACACGTAGATTTTCTACAATATGTTTTTGTCTTTCAGGACTATTCTTGCCCATATAATACTCTAATAGTTGCGGTAACCTGTTCTCTTTGGATAAGATTACCGGATCCAACCGCATGTCTTTTCCGATGAAAAGACCAAATTCTGAAGGTGATATTTCACCTAATCCCTTAAAGCGGGTGATTTCCGGTTTTCCTCCTAATTTCGCAATAGCACGTTGCCGTTCTTCGTCAGAATAACAGTAAATGGTTTCCTTTTTGTTGCGCACACGAAACAGTGGCGTTTGCAGGATAGAAACATGTCCAGCTTTGACTAAATCCGGGAAGAACTGTAAGAAGAAGGTCAACAGTAAGAGCCGGATGTGCATGCCGTCGACATCGGCGTCTGTCGCAATGACAATATTGTTATAGCGCAGGCCGTCTAAACCATCTTCTATGTTGAGGGCATGTTGTAACAAGTTAAACTCCTCATTTTCATAGACAATCTTTTTGGACATGCCAAAGGAATTTAAAGGTTTTCCTTTCAAGCTAAATACAGCTTGTGTTTGCACATCACGTGATTTGGTGATGGAGCCGCTGGCCGAATCACCCTCGGTAATAAATAGCGTTGTCTCTTGGTTGCGCTCGTGCTTGTCAGTGAAGTGTATCTTGCAATCACGCAGTTTTCGATTGTGCAAAGAAGCTTTCTTAGCCCGTTCGTTAGCTAGTTTTTTAATGCCGGCAATATCTTTTCGTTCCCGTTCAGATTGCAGAATGCGTTTCAGTAAAGCATCTGCAGTGTCGGAATTTTTATGCAGGTAGTCATCGAGTGCTTTTTTGACAAAATCGTTGATGAACGTACGTACTGACGGACCTTCAGGGCCGATGTTTTGCGAACCTAGTTTGGTTTTGGTCTGCGACTCGAAGACAGGTTCCTGTACTTTAATCGCAATTGCACCAATAATGGAGGCTCTGATATCCGAAGCATCGTATTCTTTCTTGTAAAATTCCCGTATAGTCTTGACGATGGCTTCGCGAAAGGCTGCCTGGTGTGTTCCGCCTTGTGTCGTGTGCTGTCCGTTAACAAAAGAATAGTATTCTTCACCATATTGCTGACCATGGGTTAAGGCGATTTCAATATCATCGCCTCGCAGGTGGATAATAGGGTAGCGCATGGATTCGGTATCGATGTTGCGCTCCAAAAGATCTTTTAGCCCATGTTCGGAAACAAATTTTTGCCCGTTGAAATTAATAGTCAGTCCGGAGTTTAGGAATACGTAATTCCACATCATGTTTTCGACAAATTCCATGCGGAATTTGTAATGGCGGAAGATGGTTTCGTCAGGATAAAAAGAGGTTGCAGTCCCATTGCGTTGCGTGGTTTCTTTTTGCTCGTCACTTACGAGTTCACCACGGCTGAATTGTGCAATACGAGTGACACCCTGACGATAAGATTGTACTACAAACTGCGTGGAAAGCGCATTCACCGCTTTGGTACCTACACCGTTCAGACCCACGGACTTTTGGAAGGCCTTACTGTCGTATTTACCTCCGGTATTGATTTTAGAAACGACATCAACAACAGATCCAATCGGAATACCGCGACCATAATCCCGCACGGAAACTTTGTTTTCATGCACTGTGATGTCGATGGTTTTGCCCGCTCCCATGACAAATTCATCAATGGAATTATCCACGACTTCTTTTAATAAAACGTAAATACCATCGTCATAGGCCGATCCGTCTCCCAATTTTCCGATATACATACCCGGACGTAAACGGATATGCTCTTTCCAATCCAATGAACGTATGCTGTCTTCGTTATATGTTGTCATGTGGCATATAAGTTTTCGTTGCTAACAAAAATATAAAAAAAGAATGAAGTTAGCATGATTCTTGCCCACTAACCAAGGCTAACGCATTTAATTTATCTAAAATATACGGAGGTTTAAATTAGATACTTTGTTTGCCCTCAAGCCGGGCAGGCTCTTACTTGGAATAGGCCCCTCGTTTCCAACGAGACAGGCAAGTAAGCAAGGCCTTTTCACTCTCCCGAGGCATCCTGTCGCATAGGGCCGGCGCGCAATAGCAAAGCCAAGATGCAGGGCTGTGTTCGCCTCGTCCGACCCCAAAGCCAACATCCCGCCGAACAAGGCCCTTCCCATCCCTCAAACCCCATCTTGGCTTTCTATTTTCCCGATGCTGGGGAGAGTGGTCGCCTTCTGTACGCTTCTGCCGGGAGCAAAGCTTTGAAAAGGCTAAGCGCTTGTGGCCTTGGCCAAAACCACATTCGCTCTCTGTCCCTTCATCAGTGGCGGACAAACAAGGAAAAGGCCGTGGGAGGTGCGGAGGGAAAGGCCTAGGGATCATTGTCCGAGCATTCTAAAAAGCTCGGACGTTTATCCCAGCCTTCAAGGCTTTTTCCTTGCGTGCGCTGGCCTTGTGCGACAGGCCACCTTGATGGGACAAAGGCTTTTGGTCACTTTTGGCCTTCAAAAGTGACTGGCCCGTCCGGCTAAGAGGACGGAAGGGCTGTGGTAGATGAAAATGTCTAATTTAACCCTACATTTTTCAATGACACACCACATTATTTTGAATCTCAAAGCAAAAACAAAATATTTATATATGTGCCGACCTAGCCCCATTAACCGCTTGCTAAGATCTTAAAAAAAGAATAATTATAAGCAATTAGAGAGGCGATCGAAGGAAATGGCGATGCATCAGTTTAAGAAAGAGGCAAGGTTACGGGAATTTAGATCACGTTAATTGTTCGTGTTTTTTCTTCAAAAAGTTTTGTTTATTTTTAGCAACACCTTAAATTTTATTTTTATGGAGCAGGAAATCGAAGAGAAATACATAATTGGCAAACCTGCCGATTGGGCGCCCCAGTTGACCGATGAAGCGATCCTTGACTCGATTAAGGAAAGTGATTTTTCCCAACAGCAATATGATGATGGCAAGGATTATTGCTATTTTTTGAAAAAGATCGAATATACCGACGATTCGCAAAACGCAGAATACACATGTATGGCCTATTCGGTGCAACAACCCAGTACACTGGAGTTTGCATCGGTTAATGAATACGTACTTTATACGTCTGAACATATTGTTTTCCATCGTATATCGGTATTGCGTGATGGCGTACTGATCGATAAACTTCCCGATACCAAATTTAAGGTGCTCGACAACGAGAACCAAAGCATGGATGGAGTTATCAACAGTTCCAAAAAGGTAAACATTACCATCAAAGATGTGCGTCTATATGATGTATTAGTAGTGGAGGATACGCGAGTGCTAACGTTTACGGATAAGGATTTTTTACGGAAGGAACTGATTAAATATATGTGGATCAGTCCCGATGTATATTGGGCCTATGGTAAGTATGAGCTGGATTTTATCAACAACCGATCCAAACCTGTGACCTATAAACGGATGTTTTTTAGGGATGACAAAGGGGACTTGCTGCCGGTTGAAGAAGGTGTCATCACACCGGGTGAACGATATGGCTTTCGTTTAGAAAACTACCTTAATCCGGTGGATGTGAATAGAGAAGTGTATCCATTTATCGATTTTGCTACGAGATACACGTATGAAGAGCTTATTGATTTTGTATATCCCTATTACCATGCGGCGCTAACAACAAAGCCATTGGAAGCATATGCTCCCGATTTGGCAACCAAGTTGGATGCGTTAGGCGAAGACTTGGATGCTAAGATCGAATTGGGCATTGAGTACGTGCAAAACAGTGTTCGGTATATTTACAACGAGGAGGAAATGCATGGCCACAAACCGCAAGACCCCTGGGTGACGTATGAATTCAAGCAAGGTGACTGTAAAGCGAAGACGGTATTGCTAAAGAGCGTGTTGGATTATCTGAGTGTAGATTCAGAGATTATATTAGTCAATTATAATGCAGATTTTTATTTGGGACACTATTTGCCCTCGCTGTTCAATTTCAACCATGTGATATTGAAGATCAACCACAAGGGAGAATCGTATTTCGAGGATGCGACCTATAAAGATGAATACGGGACATTGGGAAATCGTTCGTTTATCAGTTTCTTGAGTTACCTGTCCATCAAACCTAATAGCACCTTACAACAAAGAGAGGGATATAAGGCCGCAACATTTGCCATTTTCGATGAAATCTTGTTAGATGTCAAGGACAATGTGGGGAAAATTACTGTAAAGACTACCTATCGATATGGACGTGCTAATTCTATGCGCCGTTATTTTAAGAATACAAACAAGAAGGCTGTCGTGGATAATATGAATAGCTTTATTTTTAGTTGTTTGGATATTGCGGACGAAAACAACAGCGATAAGCGCCAAGTATTCAGGGAGGCACAAATACAGGTCTTGCAAGACGACAAAGTGAACAATGTTTTCGTGACGGAGTATACCGCTTTTGTTGACTCACCTTATTATATAGGTAGTGATGGTGGCAAGTATCTGAAATTCTATGACGCTAACATTGTAAAGCAAACCCTAAAAGATTTCGTACATAAGGACGTAAGCTATTGGCAGGTTTTTGATTCAGAAAAATATCGGATCACCATCCGATCGGACAAGCCGATCAAAACCGATGATGAATATACCAACAAACAGTTGCATTTGGATCATCAGCATTTCAAGTTTCAATTGAAGAAGAATATTGACAAATATGGAGCCACGGCGGATATCGAGTTTATACCGCTTTCAAATGTAGAGGTTTCGGTAGCGGATGTTCCAGAATTGCGCGATAAGTATGCAGCAATCGAAAAAAGTGGATATGGTTTAGGAATTGCCATTGCCAAGCCGGGTATCTTTGATTCGATTAAGGCGCTGTTTAATAAGAAGTAATACTA
>JBEBRE010000058.1:0-18394 GCA_040394995.1 Sphingobacterium wenxiniae | reverse complement strand
TACATAACCAATGTCTAAAATATTACTATTTAACTATAGTAAAGCTCACAAAATCTACACGTTCGTTTTATAAGTTCGAGGAAAGAGAAACTATAATCCTATCCCACTTCCAATGCCACACTTTCCGGATTGAAAGGAGAAAGACCTGCTGCAATATTATCAGCATTTACAAATTCCTGGCAACCCAGTATTTCAGGCAATATGGCATAACTGGCAGTGGTCTTCCCCGCTCCGCTACAACCTGCAATGATATAAAGATGTGGCATGAACCCTTTTACTCCTTCCCCAAAAATTCCCTGTCTTCTTCGGATAAAGGGTCTTGTATAGGAGGACTATTGTGAAAAGATTCCTGTGGGGCTGCATTGGAGATGCTGTATTCCTTGGGGTGCTTTTTCCTACGGCGAAACATCAACCCTCCCACGATGACGCCCAGTACGAAGAAAACGCCCAGTATGATGAGTTTTGACGTTCTTATCTCACCAAATAGCCAAAAGCTGGCCTCTTCCTTGTTATTGAACAAGATGATGATAACCAGAGCCGTTATCACGCTGAATATGATTGTTTTTGGTTTCATGCTATTTCGGTTTCTTCATGCAAAGAAAATAAAAAAGGAGACAACTTTTCGTCATCTCCTTATATTTTTATTTGATATCGCCGATTATTCAGCCACAACTTCAAAAGGAACCTGAACTTTGACCTCTTTGTGCAAGTTTAAGTTTGCTACGTATTCGCCAACGTTCTTAGGCTCTGTTTCAAAAGTGATGCGACGACGGTCAACCTCAAAACCTTGGGCTTTCAGCGCATCAGCAATCTGAATGCTGTTGACTTTACCGAAGATTTTACCTGTTTCGCCGGCTTTCGCACCAATAGTCAGCTTTACACTTTCCAATTGAGTGGCCAATTGCTCCGCATCCTTTTTAATTTTCTCTTGCTTAAATTGTGCCTGTTTGATGTTTTCAGCCAACACTTTCTTTGCAGACGGTGTAGCCAAAACGGCAAATCCTTGAGGAATTAAGTAATTACGACCGTAACCTGGCTTTACCACTACGACGTCGTCTTTCTCGCCAAGGTGTTTAATATCTTGTTTTAATATAACTTCCATGTCGTTTTCCTCCTTATTTTAATGAATCTGTTACGTAAGGCAATAATCCGATAATACGTGCACGTTTTACCGCTTGAGCTACTTTACGTTGAAATTTCAATGATGTACCGGTAAGACGGCGAGGCAAAATTTTACCTTGCTCGTTTACAAATTTCAATAAGAAGTTTGCGTCTTTGTAATCGATATATTTGATACCGTTCTTCTTAAAACGGCAATATTTTTTACGGTTGTCCGCAACTTTGGGAGCCGTTACGTATTGAATGTTCTCGTTTGCCATTAGTTTGCTACCTCCTCAGATTTAGGTTCAACTTTTTTGTCGAATGCACCGCTACGCTTCTTTTCGTTGTAAGCTACCGCATGCTTGTCCAATGCAATAGTGAGGAAACGCATAACACGCTCATCGCGTTTGTATTCGATTTCTAATTTTTTGATTAAATCACCCGGAGCCTTGAATTCTGTTAAGTGATAAAATCCAGTTGTCTTTTTCTGGATTGGATACGCTAATTTTTTCAAACCCCAATTGTCTTCAGCGACAATCTCGGCTCCGCCTTCTGTAAGGATACTTTTAAATTTTGCGATAGCTTCTTTCGCAACCTCCTCAGAAAGCAACGGGGTAAGAATGATGACAGATTCGTACTGTTGCATTTTTTTACTAATTATGTTAATTAATGATGTTCCGTACTTACGGAAGTGCAAAGGTAAGGATATTATCTGAAATATTACACAATAGAATAAAAAATTATACGACTATATTTCCATCCATATAATACCAGATCCCTTGCACCTGTTTGAAATAGGATTTTTCATGATGGATTTCAACATGCAGGTCTTTGTTAAGGAAATGAGCTCTGAATTCCACAGTGTCTCTCGTAACGTTAACAATTTCCAATTGCATCCATTTATTTTCTGTAGCCCAACGTTCAATATCTTTTTTTTGTTGCCATCGACGGGTGGTCGAGTGAAAGGTGTTATACAGAAAATCAATCAATCCCTTACAGAAAGCGCAATATCGAGCACGCATCAACTGTTCAGCCGTTAGGGCCAATGTCACATCTCCATGAATGGGCTCGCAACATATTGCATACGTATTTCCCGAACAGCAAGGACAGGTTTCCATCGGCTAAGCGCGCTGAGATAAATATTCATGCAAGGCTTTTTGACTTTTTTTTAAAGCCAAACGTTGTTTATAGTCTACCCATCTCTTTTTGAATAATTTCCGCATAAGCTTATCCGTATATCGGCGAACAAATACCTCGTTCAACATACTAAACAAACGCTTTGGAGAGGAAGGAAAAGAGCGGAGGGTCACTGAGAAACCAGCTTCTAAATAACGATTGAAATGCCAGTAACCACTCGGCATAAACAAAGCATCGCCATGTTCCATAAATATTTCATACCCCTTGGCATATTTCAATGCCGGAAATTGCTCATCATCGGGATGCTCGTAATCGATGTTGTAGATCGTATGTACCGAAAGCGGAACTTTGTAAAGAAAGGCCGATTGATCTGGAGGAAACAACAATACTCTCTTTTTTCCTTCAAACTGGAAGTGCAACAGATCCCCTAAATCAATGTCGTAGTGCATCAACACACGCGCCTCGCTTCCACCAAAAAAAAGAGTGGGAATACGCTTAAAATACTTAAACCCTAGATCGGGATAAGTGAAATTCTTCAGAAGCTCGGGAAGCTTGTCGGTAATGATATAGAAAAAAATGCGCAGGTCAGAAGGCTGCAATTTGATGAGATCAATATAATCTCTCATTTTCATAAATTTGACGGGCTCGTCCGTGGCCTTGTTCGGATCAGCCGGCTTATTGTCATACAGACCCACCTCCTGTTCGCCGGCCTGTTCACGAATATAGTCGAGGTTCCATTTGTCATAAGCGGGCCACTGTTTGGCCAATCCTTTAATCAAGACAGGCTTTTGAGGCTTGAAATAATTCTTCACAAACGCTTCTTTACTGATATGTTCAACGATATCGACAGATGATAAAACCATGTTTTCTGCTTAAATGGTTTAAATGTAGAAAAAATTCTGTCAGAATAAAATCATACTCTATTTTTTCATAGACTATAGTCCAAAGAAATACGTTATACATTAAACTTAACACCTTATGTTTATGACGTCACTAAAAAATGAATTGGTCGGCACATGGAAACTTCTTTCCTATATAGAAGTGCCCATTGGCGGAGAAGACTCGTTATTTCCCATGGGCAAGAATCCATTCGGTATTTTGATTTATTCGCAGGACGGATATATGTCTGTGCAAATAGCCCGGGAAGAGCGCATGCTTTTCCAGAGCAACGACAAACAGGTGGCCACCGTGGCAGAAATGTCATCTACCTTGAGCGGTTACATGGCTTTTTGTGGCAAGTTTAAAGTCGACAACAATCATGCTGTAGTGTCTTATATGGTGACAAGCTCTCTTTTTCCAAACTGGAATAATAAAGTGCAAAAAAGGAAAGTGGATTTTGAAGGCGATATACTCTACCTCAAATCCGTTGAACCCATTTTATCAAACGGTCAATATGTAAATTCCTATATGACATGGAAAAGAACAACGTCATTGGCAAATAGCGTTGTGGAAGAAATGATGATGTTCAAAGAGTACGCCCAATAAAAGTTAAAAGCGGAGTCCCCGGAGGATACACGCCTCTTTTGGCTGTTCGGGCGGAAAATATTACCTTTGTGTTATGCTTATAAAAAGTGCAACATTTGTTTGTAGTAATACGAAGGTGAGCCAGTTGCCTGCGCCAAAATTACCGGAATATGCCTTTATCGGGCGTTCCAACGTGGGAAAATCATCACTGATTAATGCCCTCACCCGTCGGAAAGGATTGGCAAAAACTTCCCAAAAGCCCGGAAAAACACAATTGATCAACCATTTTATCATTAATGACGATTGGTATTTGGTGGATCTGCCAGGCTATGGTTTTGCACAGGTATCCAAAAAAAACCGAGCCGAGTGGGAAAAGTTCATTCGTCAATACCTCACTAAGCGTGAAAATTTGCAATGTGTTTTTGTGCTGATCGACAGCCGTCACGAGCCACAAAAGATTGATTTGGAGTTCTGTTGCTGGCTTGGCGAAAATGGCCTGCCCTTTTTGCTAGTATTCACAAAAGCAGACAAACAGTCTACTCTTAAATCCGAACAGCATATCGCTCAGTTTCGTAAAGCCTTACTCGAATGGTTTGAGGAAGTACCTGCGTATTTTTTGACCTCAGCGGAAACCAAACTGGGCACCGATGCCATATTGGATACTATCGGTGAGATTAATGCAAATTTCCAACCACCTGTTATTGACTAATAATTTAGATGAAGAAGTACATATCATTGGTGCTTTTTGCACATAGCATATTTGCTCTTCCATTTGCCATCATCGGTTTCTTCTTGGCGTTGCAAACGACAGCGCATAGCTTTGATTGGAACAAACTGCTGCTGATGTTGCTGTGCATGGTAACAGCCAGAAATGCCGCCATGGCGTTTAACCGGTATTTAGACCGGGACATCGATGCTAAAAATCCGCGCACGGCCATGCGTGACATTCCTTCTGGCAAGATTTCAGCCTCAAATGCATTATTTTTCACCCTAGCCAATTGTTTGGTTTTTATTGCGGCGACCTATTTTATCAACTCGCTTTGTTTTTACCTGTCGCCTGTTGCTTTGTTTGTCGTTCTTTTTTATAGTTATACCAAACGTTTTACACCTTTGTGCCACATCGTGCTTGGAGTTGGTTTGGGCCTTGCGCCCATAGGTTCTTACCTTGTCGTGACCAATCAATTCGATATCGTGCCTATTTTTTACGGTATTGCCGTAATGTGCTGGGCGGGCGGTTTTGATATTATCTATGCCTTACAGGATGAGGCTTTCGATAAGGCAAATGGGCTAAATTCCATTCCTGCATATTTTGGCGCAAAAAATGCCTTGCGGATATCAGAGGCATTACACGTGGTTTCTTTTTTATTTGTGCTGTTGCCAGCTTTCTATATGCCTGTTGGCTGGTTTTATTATGCAGGCGTTCTATTCTACGGTATATTGCTGATTTATCAGCACCGCATTGTGAAACCAACTGATCTAAGCCGCGTAAACCGTGCATTTATGACAACCAATGGCATTGCTTCGGTGATCTTTGCTGCGTTTTATTTGTTAGATATTGTCTTTTTGACATAGACCCGAACGGTAGTTATAAATAAGTTGTAAGGCATCTTCCTCGCCCTAAACCGACCCGATCCATGAGAAAGCCATTCATTTTAATCTCATCGCAATCATTACAGCTGTCCTGATTTATGCGCTGATACATTATATCGGAATCCAAGGCCCGGCATTTGCGATTAGTCTTAATTTTATGTTGATGGCCGGTACACTGACGTTTACCGAAATCTTCAAGAGTCCGCTCAATTCTCCTTACTTTAACGTAAAGAAATGGGAACGGGATGGAAAAATATATGTGTCTTTCGGCATAAATTTCTACAGAAAACTATTGGTTTGGATGGGTTGGGAAAGATTAAACAAGAAGTCGAAACCGGTAGAAAAGAATACCAAAGCTTTAATACAGTTGCACTATCACACAAAACAAGATGAATTGGGACATCTTATAATTATGTTTATAGTTCTAGGATTTACCATTATTGTCGCATTCAAGTTTGGCATCAGCAAATCGCTGTGGTTGCTCTTCTCCAATATCCTTCTCAATGTCTACCCCATTTTTCTTCAACGATATAACCGACCACGCATAGAGAGGGCTATAAATTTAAGCAGGCGCAGATAAAGGGTTCCACAGTATAAGGACTTTGCGCCAAGTAGCCCACAAGCTTCGGTCCTTGTATGGTACTCATGGCAAAATGCCATTTTTCATAGTAAGCCCTTCGGCAAGCTCAGAACAGGCTATCATCGAACCATCATCTCTCCCTTTCGACTCTGCTACCATTGTTGTACCTGCACAGCTTACCATACACCTTAATAGACATTGTGACGCCCGTTCATATGTCCTGATTCCATATATTTTATCAGGAAGTGACAAAAATTATTGTCTTTCCATTCGGAATTACTTTTCTTTGCAGAAATCATTCAAAGATAGATGGCAAAAAATTTACTGATTGTAGAGTCGCCGGCAAAGGCTAAAACGATAGAAGGGTATTTAGGAAAAGACTTTTTGGTGAAGTCGAGCTATGGTCATATCCGTGACTTGGTGAAAACAGACGATGCCATAGATATCGAAAACAATTTTAAACAAAAATATGAAGTGCCTTCCGACAAAAAGGCTGTTGTCAGTGAATTGAAGAAGCTATCTAAGGAGGCCGAGATGGTTTGGTTAGCTTCCGATGAGGACCGCGAGGGAGAAGCCATCTCCTGGCACTTATACGAAACCTTGGGTTTAAAGGAGGACAAGACAAAACGTATTGTTTTCCACGAGATCACCAAGCCTGCCATTTTGAAAGCTATCGAACAACCACGTGGCATAGACTTTAACCTCGTCAATGCCCAGCAGGCACGCCGTGTGCTTGACCGTTTGGTCGGATTCGAGCTTTCCCCGGTTTTGTGGCGAAAAGTCAAACCTTCGCTTTCTGCCGGACGCGTACAATCTGTTGCCGTACGCCTCATCGTGGAACGTGAACGGGAAATCAATAAATTTAATGCCGAAGCTTCCTTCAAGATCATTGCGCTATTTTTAACGGGAAAGGGCAAAGAACAGTTCAAGGCGGAATTGCCTCATCGTTTTGAAAAGAAGGAAGATGCAAAGAAATTCCTGCTGGATTGCATTAACGCTTCTTTCCAAGTGAACTCTTTGGAGAAAAAACCAGCCAAGAGAACACCCGCAGCACCATTTACGACTTCCACGTTGCAACAGGAAGCCAGCCGGAAATTAGGATTTTCCGTAGCACGGACCATGCAGGTAGCCCAGCGCTTATATGAAGCCGGGCGTATCACCTACATGCGTACAGACTCCGTAAACCTAAGTGACACAGCCATCCAGGCCGCAGAACAGGAAATCGTCAATGCATATGGCCAAAAATACCATAAGCTCCGCCGCTATAAAACCAAATCTGCCGGTGCGCAGGAAGCACACGAGGCCATTCGCCCGACATACTTTTCGCATCACAGCATTGATGGCGACAATGCCGAACGTCGTTTATATGAGTTGATCTGGAAGCGTTCCATTGCTTCACAAATGAGCGAAGCCGAATTTGAAAAGACAACGGCAAAAATAGGCATATCTTCACGTACTGAAGAACTGGTCGCTACAGGAGAGGTTATGAAATTTGACGGATTCCTAAAAGTATATATGGAATCTACGGATGATGAACTGGAAAACGGAACAGATAACGACGGTGAAAACACGCTGTTGCCTCCTTTGGAAAACGGGCAAGCATTGGCCTTAAAAAACATGACGGCTACGGAACGTTTTTCGCGTCCACCGGCTCGTTACACAGAAGCTTCCTTAGTGAAAAAACTAGAAGAGTTGGGCATTGGCCGACCCTCTACCTATGCACCTACTATTTCGACGATCCAAAACCGCGGATATGTTGTTAAGGAAGATCGGGAAGGAAAAGAACGCAAATACGATGTACTGAACCTGGAAGACGGCGACATCAAGGAAGTGACTAAAATGGAAATCACGGGAGCCGAACGTTCGAAAATGTTCCCAACAGACATTGGCGTTTTGGTCAATGATTTCTTGGTCGAGCATTTCAAAGATATTGTCGATTACCACTTCACAGCTAAAGTAGAGAAGGAGTTCGACGAAATCGCGCAGGGCGACAAAGAATGGACAGATATGTTGCATGGTTTCTACGGTCCTTTTCATGAAGACATAGAAGACACCTTGGAAAATGCCGATCGGGCCACAAACGAACGCATATTGGGCGTTGATCCTGAATCGGGCAAGCAAGTGAGTGTTCGGGTAGGTCGTTTTGGTCCGTTGGTACAGATTGGTGCAGCTGATGATGAGGAAAAACCCCGTTTTGCCTCTCTTCGTAAAGGGCAGATGATCGAAACGATTACCTTCGAAGAGGCGATGGACCTGTTCAAGTTGCCCAAGAAAATCGGGACGTTTGAAGATAAGGAAATGACCGTGGCCATAGGTCGTTTCGGTCCATATATCCGCCATGCTAGTTCTTTCTACTCCCTACCCAAAGGAGTAGATCCAATGGAAGTTACGGAAGAAGACGCTATACAGATTATCAAGGAAAAGCGCCAAAAAGATCTTGAAAAAGTCATCCGTGTGTTTGACGAAAATCCTGACGCACAAATTGAAAATGGCCGCTGGGGACCTTTTATCCGTTTTGGTAAACAGAACCTCAAGATCCCGAAAGGCACCGATATTGAGAAAATTACATATGCCGATGTGCTAAAATGGGCCGAAGCTGACCCAAAAGCAAAAACTAAAAAGACTGGCGCAAAAGGGAAGAAGTAATGAAGAAAGATTTGCCGGTAAATATTGTAGAGGACATTTCCATTGCCGTGGTACTGGAACACGACACCCCATCGGAAAAGTCGTGGAACGTATACCTGGTTAATGAAAAAGACGTTCTGTTACAAAATGTATTCGTGTCGTCTAAAGGATACGGTCTAAAGGATGGAAAAGAAGTAAAAACGACAACTTTACGTCATTTTTTAGGAGATGTAGAGGCAGGAAAAGCCGTAAAAATTGAAGCGATCGATATACAGGTGTTCGGGCTAACCAATGAATATTGGCTAAGCTATTATATTAATAGCACCATATACGATAAAAAATATATTTTTTTACCGGAAAGCATTGTGGACGAAAACCTCACCAGAGTACCACTGGTGGACAGGCCCGGCATCGTAATAGGAGGAAACAAATAAAATGGGCCACAAAAACTTTATCATAGCCATTGATGGCTTTTCGTCTTGCGGCAAAAGCACTGTGGCAAAAGCTTTGGCCAAGAAGCTGCATTTTGTTTTTATTGACAGCGGCGCCATGTACCGTGCCGTCACCCTTTATTTCCTGCGTCACAATATTGATTTCAGCGATACGCAACAAATTCTCGATGCCTTGAACAAAATACGTATCGATTTTATCCCCAACACCGAAAAGACCCAGATATTATTGAATGATGAAGATATCTCAGACGAGATTCGGCAGATGCATGTTTCGGAAAAAGTAAGCGAAGTTAGTGCAATCAAAGAAGTGCGCCATGCCATGGTCGCACAGCAACAAGAACTGGGCAAACGTCGAAATATCGTCATGGATGGACGCGACATAGGTACAACTGTTTTTCCAGATGCTGATTTGAAGATATTCATGACTGCCAGCCCAAGCGTTCGGGCCGAGCGTCGCTTCGCGGAACTTTCAGCTAAAGGAGAAAACGCCACTATGGAAGAGGTGATGGCCAACTTGGCTCATCGTGACCACATCGATAGCACACGCGAAGAAAGCCCGCTACGGCAGGCCACAGATGCTGTTATTCTGGACAATTCCGAACTTAATCAAGAGCAACAGCTAGATTTTGTGTTACGGGAATACCTTAAAAGGAAAGGAGTGCATTAGTCTTTATTGCAATTTTTTTCGCAGTTCCTGTGCTTTAGCATGTATTTTTGAAGTTTCTACTATTTTTTCCAAGCGGTTTTTAGCTTTTTCCATTTGTCCGGATTCATAATAAGCAACGGCAAGATAATAATTAGCCTCTTGATGGAATATCGATTCCCCATCGGCCAAAGGCATTAGTTGCATGGAAGCTTCCTTAAATTTTTTCTCTCCGAGCATACTCAATCCCAAATAATATTGATATTGCAATACCGCAGGTTCTTGTTGCACCAATTGTTTTAATATCGTTGTACTCGAAGCATAGTCCTTGCTGTTAAAAGCTTTAACCGCATCCTCATATTTGCTGTTTGCACTGTTTTCATCACCTCGGACAATCTCCGAACGCATTTGTGGCAATTCGCCATAACCCGAAGGGGCAAACAAGAACAATCTACCCAATATAAACAGACAAGCCGCTGCTGCCACAATAGGAATAATCCATTTTTTAAAGGACACTACTTTATTTGGTTCTCTAAACTGTTTTTCTGCCACCTGCAAACTATGGCGCAACGCACGCTCGTCATGCGACAATCGATCAGTCAGTAATTGCTGTACTTGTTCCTGTAGCTTGACTTCCTCACGGAATGTCTCATCCCTTTCCCAAAGTTGGTCAAAAGCTATCTTATCCTCCGGCGATAAAACCTGATCGATATATTCCTGAATGAGTTCTTCTCTTGTCTTCATGACTTGTTCTGTTTAAAAAGCGGGTGGTTTTTGACCTTTTCACCCAATTTTGCCATACATTCACTCTTTTTCTTCCGCAGATAAGCATAAGTAATGCCCAAGGACTCGGCTATTTTTTCTTGGTTCTTGGAAACCATACAGCGTTTTATGATTTCCTGACAGCTCTCACCAAGTGTATCCAATAAATGCATGAGTACGTTTTCTTTTTCTACCTGCATCAAATGTTGTTGATATTCCATTTCTGATTCATCTTCAACATTAAATACAGATTCGTCTGCATTTGTTACCTCCCTTGTACTTCTTTTTTTGAGGGCATTCAGCCATTTCCGTTTAGCCACGAGCAACAAAAAGCCCTCAAAAGAGGTGGTGAGTTGGAAATTTTTGTTTTTTGCCATATGATAAATATCCACCAATGATTCTTGGAAGATATCAAAACCATCATCCTCGCTACCGCTATTGCTTTGCACCATACGCACCACCCTATTGGCAAAACGCTTATAGATCTCTTGAATTCCCACAGCATGGTTATCCAGCAAATATTGAATGTATTTTTGTTCAGGATGCATACAAGTGATTTGTATTTCGTAAATTTATAACAAATAATTGCATACTCGAAAAAAGTAGGCATGAAAAATAACCAAAGACTACTATATGAAAAGATCTATACTCGCTTTGCTTGTATCCTTTTTTTGGCAGCTTCTCATGGGACAAGATACGTCATTTGTGCAACGTGACACCTTTCCTTCTCAAATAAAAACAGAATTTCTGGAACATGCCATTAAGTTCCAACCCGTCATTCGACCTTTGGTACCTATCCCCGGCGGGAGGCAAGCCTATTACACTTATCTTTGGGATTTCGGAGACGGGAATTTCAGTACGCAGGAATCTCCTGAACACCAATATGCCGAACCAGGAGAATACGACGTTTCACTCTATATTGTTAACAATTACGACAACGGCCCTCGTCCCAAGAAACCCAAGACCAAGGTCAAAGTGGAAACAAAGCTAGCCTCTCTTCCAAACACACCTAATAATTTTGAGCAAAATTTCTTCAAATCGAATGGTATCTTCCAAATCTTTAAAAACGCCGATGCTGTTCCGGGCGAGGACATGTCACTCGTAGTGGGTGTAAAGCCTACCGCACAAAAAGGCACAGTCTTGATTTTGACCAATGAGAAACTGATTAACCCAAACGGGTTTGTAGTAGCCAACCAAAGCCGTTATCACAACGAGAAAATTATCCCTGTGCAACACCCCAAAGAGCTGGAAACCTTATGGGCAAACGTCAGCAGTGCCTCCATCACGCAGAGTGGTAGTCCAGATTACGGTATCCGTGAAGAGTTGAACTTTGAAGGAAACGAGGCCAACCGTTTTTTCAACAGCCTCTTGGATGAATATAAAACTGTCAGTCAATACGACATCCAGGACGAAAGCGGTGGCACACAGTTCTCCCTTATCAATTTGGATATTACCCCCGAAATGCTGGCCGACACCAATGCCATCGTCACCGTCACCGGCATTTATCTGGCCGAGGGAGGCAATCCGGTTATCCATAAACTTGATATCCCCATCATCAAATCGCACGATCCAAATAAAATGTCGGTCCGGCCTGCTTTAATGGACTATCGATTGCAGTTTAAAAAGAAAAAGCTTACGTACAAAGTGCAGTTCCAAAACGACGGCGAAGGGGATGCCAAGAACATCCGTTTGGAAATGTTTTTCCCCGAGCAAATCAATACCCAGACCTTCAAATTGCTGAACCTATACCCCAAATGTGACAGCTGTTTGACGGACAGGGACATGGGCTGTTATACGTACCAAATGGAAGGAGAAAATAAAATCATCTTCCATTTCAGGGGAATTGCGCTTCCCGGCACGGCCTCCCCTATTCTCACCGACCAAGACAGCACCAAAGGCTTCATCCGCTTCACGCTGGAGTCGCATAAAAAACTACAAAACAAATCGTTCCCGAGCTACACCGATATTTATTTTGATAAGAACGACCCTATTCGCACCAATAAGTCCGTTTCCCGCTTCAGACCAGGATTATCGCCCATCGTTTTCTTGGGCTTGAATGCGCCGGCCAAAGCGGCAGACGATGAAATCGGAAAACTGACCAAAGGCCTAACGATAGGTGTCGGACTTGCCCCCATCGCTCCTTACAAAAGACCATATTGGCAAGTGGAGCTTTTTGCCAGCACCTTTGGCGTGGATTATAAACAGTCTTTCCCGGAACAAAAGGGCGTAATTCTTATTCCTGATGATAGTGGCAGACTGATGCAACGCGAATACAGTGGCAGGGACACCGTCGCCACGAAAAAGTATCTCAGCTTGCAAATCCCCGTGCAGATACGCTACAACATCAGTCGCTACTTCTCTGCCGGTGTAGGGGCTTTAGTCAAAACCAACGTCAACTATCAAAATAAGCAACAGGCCACATACCAAATCTATAGCGCCAATGGCACCTTAGCGCCCTATATCATGGACGTTCAACCGCCAAAGGAGAAGATGTCCCGCCTACTCTTTTCCCCATTGGTAGACGTCAATATCGGACGGGCCTATTTAGGTCCTGCCTTGGGCATTCGCTATCATTTTGACAGCACGTATAAGAGCAATCTTAATTTTTACTTAATGTGGCGACTGTAAGAAGAAGACGAAGTACACGATCAGTTGGTTTAAAGAAGTGGTTTATGTCTCCACGAACCACGGCTACGAGACGCTCGCTCGCCATCATGATGAACATAGTCGGTCTTGTCAAACTGGGCATAGTTCGTGCTGTCAGGCTGAGCGTAGTCGAAGCCCACACCATAATCCTGTCATATTTCGATTCCGCTCAGTGTGACAGGATTATGGCAACATCCAACCGCTTGGGCTCGCGCCCTATCGGACTTCTTAAAGTTCCTTTTGCGCCGTACTTCCTTTTATGCTTTTTTCTCCTGAGCGGCCTAGCCTGCCAAAAACAAAAAAGCCCAAATCCACCCAATCCTATTGAACTCGATAGCATATCGACCGCATTGATTGATTCCCTCGGTGAATTGGCTTACGAAGACTATGCTTCTTTTGAAAAACAGCCGGATAGCTTTCTTAAGCCAATAGAGAACAAATCACTCAGTCCCGCACAAAAAGACACCTACATTTGGATCTTAATCAACATGGCCTATGGTTTTCAGGAGCATAGCCGATTTTTGGCTTCCACCAAATACTATGAAAAGGCCTTATTGTACGACAATGAAAATAAAGTGTTGGATTTGGAGGACAGATTAACCTATCTCTATAAACCCCTTGCCAACAATTACACCATATTAGCCGATTACGAAAAAGCTGAAAAACTACAATTGCAAGCTATTTTTGAAGCCGAACTCCCGCAAACCAAAGCTTCGTTTTATAACAACCTTGCTCTTTTATATGTCTTCAAAGGCGAACATGAAAAATCAAAAGATGCCGCGCTTTCCGGATTGCAACATGGTGCGGAAAACAATTACCTGAACGTACTCTTACATAACTCCCTTTCTGCCGCCTATATCAAACTCGGTAATATAGATGCCGCCAAACGGCATAACAACATGGCGCTTCATATAGCCAATACATTGCCTATGGATCAGGCTTTAGCTTCGGGTAAAATAGCAACGCTTGAACGAAAAGCATGGTTTCTGCTACAAGACAACCAAACAGACCAAACCCGAAAACAGCTTTTAGAGGCCATCTCCTTAGAAAAAACCTTTTTTCCACAAACGCGTTTCCGGGAAAAAGCCAACTTATACAATGCCCTAGGAGAAAGCCATTTGCTCCATCACGAATATGCTCCGGCAAAAGAATACTTCGAGCAGGCAAAAAAACTGCTAAACGATAACATCGCTTCGCCAAACACATCGAGTTATACAAAAATCAACATATTGAAAAATTTGGGGTTGGTATATGCCAAACAAGATGTAGATACTGCCTTGTATTATTTTGAGCGAGCCGTCGAAGAAGATTTTGCCTTTCAACAAAACATCACCAGCAAGGAGAGCCACCTGCATGGCAATATGTGGAACAGACGCTTGCTGAACGATGTCTTTACGGCCTTGGGTACATTAAAAAACCTGAGTCAGGAAAAACTGACCAAACTGCTTTGGTTGACAGAACTGACCAAAGGTCGCCTTTTGTGGAACGACATTAACCGTTCGGCTACATGGGAAAAAGATAGTACAGCTTTGACAAAGGCAGGGCAACAGTTGCAACAGCTTTACGCCTTGCGTGACAACTTGACCGATTCCGGTGAAATCGCTGAAACAAATGCCCAAATCAACACATTGCTTTCCGATTTCGAGTTGGAAGAACAATATTTTACCCGAAAAATACCGCTTCCCGATTTCAAAACATTCCAACCACATCTAAAAGCGCAAGACGCGATAACCTATTCTTTTTTCATCCACGCCGACAGCAGTTTGTCCATTTTCAAAATCGATAATGGAAAAATTGCTTATTTCCAAAAGAAACCATCTGGTATATTGGACTCGATAGCAAATTTCAAAGGCACCTATTTTTCCAATTCGCCACATCCTTTCAATGCACACCCACAAAAATATTTTCAATCCGCCCAATATCTCTGCCAAGCGCTGTTGCCTGACCTTCCTTCGGATTCCAGGAGGTTGCAATTATCACTGGACAACGAATTGCATATCTTGCCGTTCGATGCACTATGCCGAGAACGCACTTTCCTTATCGAAGATTTTGATGTACAGTATGTGCATTCACTCTTGATTTTCGACTTATACGACACCGATACATTTGACCAACAGAAAATCAGCATCTTTTATCGCGACAAGTACGAGGTACCGCTAGCTGACCTGCATTTTGTGGACAAGGAAGTCAAAAACCTGCGTGCACACTACCAAACAAATACTTATGCCTATCAGGATTTGCATCCGCAAGTGCTCGATAAGGCTTTTCGGAAAAACGCGATTATCCACATTGCCGCCCACACCACGATTTACGACAACCAAGAGGCACGGTTGATGCTACATCAACCGATCTCTGCCGATCAATTGCGATACTATCGCATCCAAGCACCACTTGTAGTGCTTTCAGCGTGCAATACAGCTTCCGGAAACCTGTTGCCATCTGAAGGGTTGGAAAGCATCAACCGGGCATTTTTAAGCAAAGGCATACCCGGCGTTATCGCCACCCATTGGTTTGCCAATGATGATGCCATGCTCGACCTGACGGACAAATTCTACCACTATTTGGCGACTTCCAAAAGTCCTGTGCATGCCTTAGCCGAAGCCAAACGACAATATCTCGCACAGCAATCGGAGATCGGTTCAAACCCTTGGTATTGGGCAAACATGGCTTACACCGGACTGGAAACAAAAATAGACCTGCAACAACGTACAGGTCTATCCATGAGGCTTGGGATACTTATCCTTTTAGGATTACTATCACTCATGCTGTTTATCCGCTACAAATCAAGGTCTGCTCAATCGAATCAGAAATAAAATGTATCCCAGAATAAATTGGAAGAGCGACATCTTTGTCTCTATGTTATTCTCCAATGTTGATTTTATATTTTCGTCCTTGTTCATGATGTCGGTTATTTATAGTTTAACACTTTGATTTCGGTGCGTCTATTTTCTTGGTGTTGCTCTTCCGAACAGTTGGCCCCATTGCCACAGGCATTCAACAAACGAGATTCACCATACCCTTTGGCCACTAAACGTGATCTTTCAATACCGTTTCTCACCAAATATTCCACTGCCGAATCGGCTCTGCGCTGCGACAAGGCCATATTGTAGCTGTCATTTCCACGGCTATCCGTGTGTGATGACAATTCAATACGCAAGGTTGGATTCTGTTTCATGATGGCGACAACGTTATCCAAAATGATGGCAGCATCGGGGCGGATATTGGATTTGTCAAAATCGTAATGGATGTTCTTTAATACCCAATTATCACCTTCCACCAAGTTGCATACACCTAACTTTAAGGTCACATACAAGGTTTTGCTACGGTCCAGCCCCTTTGTGGAAACCAGCTCTGTTTGTGAATAACGTCCGGCTTGATTGGCCACAATAGCATATTCCGAACGTTGGTTCAATTGGTAGATAAACTTACCTTCGGCATCTGATGTCTGGCTCATGTTGCTCTTGTCTTCCGAATTGGTCAAGACAGTAGAAATATGGGGCAGGTTGCTGTTCGTTTCACAATCAACAGTTTCGCCAATTAACGTAAAACGCGGGTCATCGTGCAGGATTTCACGGTAAATAATCGCGTCATTACCCGCAAAATCGGCCTCTGTCAAGGTCAACACATCTGTTTTAATACCATTCTTCTCACCTACAATCTCATAAGTAGCTACCCGGGCATCTGCTATACGATTGATTTCCCCGTTCGCATTTGAAATTTCCTTGGTGTTATAAACAGGAGACGCAACCGAAACCGTTACACCACTCAGCGCTAAACCTGTTTGCTTATCTTTAACCACAATTTGAATGGCTTTAGACGCAACCTTTTTCTCCGGAACAGGCTGTTCAACAGGCTCGTTTAACACCGGTAGGGTTTTAACAGTCTTCTTACCGAAGGTATACTTCATGCCGGCCCCTATGTTAACACTTTGATAGGGCGTTTTCTTCTGTGTAAACACATCCGTATAATAATCCGCAAAGCTTTTTACCTCAGTTGTTTCATCCAATACAGCACCCGTGCCCAAACCATCTCTTTCTTCTATATAAAACGCTGAATTTTTACCTCCGAATGTCGTTCCAAAAGACTGCATATAATCGGCTTGTACAAAAACAGACAGATTAGACGAAAGGTTGTAGTTGAATCGCAGCCCCGCAAGACCAACCCATGCATTGGCTTTATTCGTAGAGTCATTGGTGGTTCGCTTGAGCGGAACATGAGTCATCCCACCTGCCCCATCGCTATAGGATATGGTCCGCTCATACTGTGGGAAAGTTTGCATCAATACACCTCCACGCACGAAGGCTTCTAAATGGAATGCGCCAAACTGCGCTTTATAAGTTGGTCCTAGGGTGAACGCCCAATGCTTGAATTTCGGGGCATTCACATAATCAGTTCCGATAAATCCGTTGGCAAAAAATACCGAATCATCCTGACGGATGCTATGGCTAAGGTAACGGGCATCAATGCCTATGCCGAACGTATTGCCCGTAAAATATTTATCCATAAAGATACCGCCAAAATATCCGGTCTTTGTCTGTCCTATAGATTTATAAGTACCTAATGGAAAGGAAGCTCCTCCAAATCCGCCGATCTGAAAATCTCCTGATTCTTTCACCTGTGCCATTCCCAAGGCGACTAAGGCTAAGAAAAACATCGATAGTAAAATTCTTTTCATAACATCTGATTTTAATGAATACTCTTGTTAACTTTTGTAGATATATCAAGAGCAGAAAAGAATTGTTACCCCCATTCACCGAAAAATTTCGGCTGTTCACCGAGAACTCTCCAAAATCTGCCTATTTAAGCTGTTCCAGTTTCGATATGCACCCTATCTTTGGGATATACAAAAAGAAAAAGATTACAAACAACTAAAAAAGAAACATGATGGCAACAAAAACAACATTCTCCATGAACAGCGAAAATAGCAGCAACGGTTTTCAAAAAGTGTTCGATTACATCCAAGCATCCAAATTAAAAGTAACTTCAAAATCGGGTAAAGAATATGTTAACTTACCTTTGCTATTTGCGGTGGTAATAGCAATCATCTTTCCATTGGTTATCGTGCTTGCAGTGGCATTAAGCCTATTTGCAGGAATTAATATCATCATTGAGCGGGAGGTGAACCGAGTTTCCCCTGATCACAAAAGAATCGATATACAATAATTTGCACCCTACATAACGATACAAACCATGATACTGATTGCTGTCTTATTTCCATGGCTATCCTTCTTTTTGAGAGGACACATTATGCTCGGCTTTGCCTGCCTTATCCTTCAGTTGACACTTATTGGCTGGCTTCCTGCCGCGATATGGGCCGTAGCCTCCCATGTGGACGAGAAAAACAGGAACCGCATGCGATACCTGAAATATCACATGCAACGGAGTTAACAAAGC
>JBEBRE010000057.1:0-18437 GCA_040394995.1 Sphingobacterium wenxiniae | reverse complement strand
CTTCAACTGTGGATCAGTTATCCTAAACGTCTTGCGATGGTGGGGTGACAGGCCAAAATTAAGAACCGCGTTTCGATGCCTGATGGTCGGATAGCCTTTGTTGGAAAGCCAATCATAATGCGGAAAATCCTGTGCCAACTTATCCATGTACTCATCTCGATACGTTTTGGCCAGTATAGATGCCGCGGCAATAGATAGATATTTGCCATCGCCCTTTACGATGCACTGATGCGGGATTTCCCGGTAAGATCTAAACCTGTTTCCATCGACTATGATATAAGCCGGTTTTGTCTTCAATTGGTCCAATGCGCGATGCATAGCTAGATAAGAAGCATTCAAGATATTGATACGATCGATTTCTTCGGCAGATACACTGGCTACAGCAAAAGCCAGCGCTTCTCTCTCAATAATGGGCCGCAGGGCCATCCGTTTTTTCTCTGATAGTTGCTTGGAGTCATTCAATAACGGATTGTCATAATCCGGAGGAAAAATAACTGCAGCGGCAAATACTGGCCCAGCTAAACAGCCTCTGCCGGCTTCGTCGCATCCTGCTTCGATGAATTCTCGCTGAAAAGTGGACAATAGCATAGGGCTAAGTTACGAATTATGCAGAGAATCTGTCTATTATCTGCTTTTACAATGCTATTGATTTCAAACGTTTTCGTAAGTCACACAAACGATTGCCTATAATTTATTCAACAAAAAAGTTTTAGAATTGAGCATTAATTGCAAGAGTTTATGAACTAACTAATCTTTAAATCAATGGACGTAATGAAATTTCTACACCATCATTTTTCCAGTCGTAATGTTTTGGAAATCAGGTTTTTGAAGTCAAAAAAATGCTTTTACAAAGCAGGTTGTCTTCAAAAAGCACTCTCCATGGCAGTGCTGGGTTGCATGTTAGCAATAGCTTCGCTACCTAACATGCTTGCCGCCGGAGAGTTGCCCACCTCCCGACGCATACAGCCATTAAAGGCTGATAGGCAGATTCAAATATCGGGTTCGGTTAAAGATAGCTTGGGCAATGTGTTGCCCGGCGTATCGGTCTTTTTAAAAGAAAAGCCAAGTACGGGAACGACAACGGATCTCAACGGACTTTTCGTTTTGAACGTACCTTCGAGTTCTGTATTAGTTTTTCGTATGACCGGCTACGTCCAACAGGAAATTCCTATTGCTGGTAGGCAGACTATTGATGTAGTATTATTGGAAGATGAACAAGGTATTGAGGAGGTCGTTGTTACGGCATTCGGTCAGCGTGCAAGAAAAAGGGATTTGATAGGCTCTGTGACGTCTATTTCACCAAAAGAATTGCAGGTTCCGGCAAGTAACCTCACAACGGCTTTACAAGGCCGTGTGGCCGGTATGGTATCTTTTCAGCGTAGTGGGGAACCGGGCTTGGATAATGCCGACTTCTTTATCAGAGGTGTTGGAACATTTGGCGTAAGCCAGCGTCCGCTCATATTGGTGGACAATATGGAAGTGACGGTTGATGATCTCGCGCGTATTCCATGGGATGATTTGGAGAGCTTCAGCGTACTGCGGGATGCTACCGCTTCTGCAGTGTATGGATCAAGAGGTGCAAATGGTGTAATCATTGTCACCACAAAAATGGGACAAGAAGGTCCGGCAAAGATCAACTTTAGGGCCGAGCAAAGAATATCGGCTCCCACCAAAAACTTGGAAATCGCCGATCCTGTAACCTTTATGAAAATGAACAGGGAGGCCATTTTGACCAGAAACCCGCTTGACAAAGATAATGAAGGCGTTTATTCCTTGGAAAAAATTGACCGGACAATGGCAGGGGATGATCCAATATTATATCCTGCAATAGATTGGTTAGATTTTATCACCAAAAGGGTAACCACTACACAAAATTATAATTTGGGCCTTTCTGGTGGTGGGCAAATTGCTACGTACAATGTTAGTGGAAATCTTACAAGCGATAATGGTTTGCTCAAAATAGAACCGATCAATGATTTTAATAGCAATGTTCGCTTCAATGTAGCAAATTTGAGGACTAATGTAAATGTGAATGTCACTAAAACTACACGCTTGGTAGCGAGAGCTTTAGTTAACATACAAAACTATAATGGCCCGCCACTTTCTGGTACGGCAGCATATGGAGCAGCATTGCGATCCAACCCCGTTCTATTTCAGCCAGTTTACACGCCACCTGAAAAATTATCATGGATCACGCATCCAATGTTTGGTAATTTCGGAGAAGGAGGATATCTGAATGCGTATGCAGAAATTGTAAAAGGCTATTCCGAAAGAAGAAGAAGTAATCTTTCTTTCCAGACCGAATTATATCAGGATTTGAAGTTTATTACCGAAGGGCTCAATTTTAGGGGATTGTTGAACCTTACGCGAAACTCTTATTTCGACCAGTCGCGGACATATAATCCATTTTATTATACACCGATTAAGAATCTGGATACGGGAATCGTAGATAATTTTATGGTTATCAATCCGGAGCAAGGAACGGAATACCTTGGTTTCAATCCCGGTAAGAGGGACCAAGAGGCTATTACATATGCCGAGACACAGCTGAATTATAATCGTGTGTTTAACGATAAGCATGGGATTACAGCGATGTTAATAGGTACAATCCGAGACCGTATTATCACGCCTGATGAATTTTCGCTGATCAATACCTTGCCATTTCGCAATGTGAGCTTCTCTGGTAACGCCACCTATGCCTATGATGAACGATACTATGCACAGTTTACATTTGGATACAATGGTTCGGAGCGGTTCTCCCAAAGTTACAGATGGGGTTTCTTTCCGTCCTTTGGCTTAGCCTGGACCGTGAGCAAAGAGCGCTTTATGGAGAGTCTTTCTCCTACGGTAAGTAATCTGCGTTTCCGCTTCACACACGGCTGGGTAGGTAACGATAACATCAGCAATATGCGGTTCTTCTATCTATCTGACGTTAACTTGAATAACGCCAGTCGTGGCTATACGTTTGGGTTGCCTACATCGGCTACCGACGGTTTTACGGGTGTATCGATAAACAGATACGAGAACCCCTATGTGCAATGGGAAATTTCGAGACAGTCTAATTTGGGTATAGATTTAGGTTTATTTGCCGGGGCTTTATCCTTTACGGGAGATTTTTATAGGCAATACCGTTACAATATCGTACAGACTCGCGGAGGAATTCCCGCATCAGCTGGCTTGCAGGCATCTGTATTGGCAAATTTGGGTGAATATAAGAGTTGGGGATTTGATTCCGAATTGTCGTATACTAAAAGCCTGAATCCAGACCTTTGGCTTCAGGGTCGGGGAACATTTACGTATGCTACTGGCGAATATGTTTTCTATGATGAACCAAGCTATGCATACGATTATTTGTCCCGGATAGGACTTCACGCCAACCAAACGAGAGGATATATCGCCGAACGGCTTTTTATTGACGATGCGGAAGTGGCTAATAGCCCTGCTCAGCTATTTGGTGGCGAAGCGGTATTAGGAGGTGATATTAAGTATGTGGATGTGAACAAGGATGGTGTAGTTAATGGGGACGATGTTGTACCCATAGGCTTCCCGACCGTCCCGGAAATCACTTATGGTTTTGGTTTAAGCGCCGGTTACAAAGCTTTCGACCTCTCTTTCTTCTTCTCGGGGAATGCGCGGACATCTTTGTTTATTAATCCTATTTATCATAATGCTTCGAATAATACGTATGGAGTTGCTCCTTTCGGAAACGTGTATGCACCAAACGCCGTCTTCCAGGCTTGGGCCGATAGTTATTGGTCGGAAGAGCACCAAGATGTATATGCACAATGGCCTCGTTTAAGTCAAATGCCCACCGCAAACAATACCCAAACAAGTACATTTTGGATGCGGAACGGAAATTTTCTTCGTATGAAACAGGCAGAGCTCGGTTATAACCTAAAAGGCGAAAAATTGAAGCGTTATAAGATACAGAATCTACGCCTCTATTTAAGTGCAACCAACCTTTTCAGTTTCAGTAACTTTAAGTTGTGGGATCCGGAAATGGGTGGAAACGGCTTGGCCTATCCATTACAACGTGTTTTCAATTTTGGTATAAATGTTAATCTGTAAAGGGGAAATTATGAAAAAGTTAATTAAAATATTCGTACTACCGCTACTGTTCATCGGCACCTCCTGCGATAAGTTTATCGATGTTGTCCCCGATAACGTTCCGGTACTTGACCAAGCGTTTAATCTCCGTGTTATGGCGCAACGGTATTTAGCTACTTGCTACAATAGGCTTCCGTCCGCATCTTCATTAGGCCAGAATCCGGGATATTTATCGGCGGATGAGTTTTGGCTTAATTCGACGGCAAACTTTTCTTCCAATTCGTATCCTAACTGGTATATTGCCATGGGGCAGCAAAATGCCAATTCACCGCTCTTAAATTGGTGGGGAAGCAATGCTTCGGGAAGTTATTGGCAGGCTATATACGACTGCAATGTTTTCCTTGAACGGATACATGCTGTCCCAGATATGGAGGATTATGAGAAGGATATGTGGGCATCGGAAGTAAAAGTCTTGAAGGCTTACTATCATTTTTTACTCCTACGTGCTTACGGCCCGATTATTATTAGGGATAAAAACCTGTCGGTTTATGCGGATCCGAGTGAAATGCACGAACCCCGTGTGCCTGTAGACGAAGGTTTCGACTATATTGTGACCCTGATTGACGAAGCGATGCCTAACCTAATGGCCAGTGAGCAGGCGAGCGGAGAAGGGAATCAGATTATCGGCCGGATAACACAGATTATCGCTAAAACCATTAAAGCACAGATTTTAGTAGAAGCTGCCAGCCCGCTTTTCAATGGGAATACAGATATGGCTTCGTTGGTAGATGAATCAGGCATCCCACTGTTTAACCAGGTCTATGACGAGGCTAAATGGACGAGAGCTGCCCAAGCATGCAAAGAAGCTGTTGAATTCGCTCAGTCAAATGGGAAACGGTTGAACAAATGGGTGCAACCAGCTAATATAACCGTCAATTCGCCGTATACTGCATACCAAATGAATTTAAGAACGGCTTTCAATGAGTCGGACAACAATTCCGAAGGCATTTGGTACGATACCCGCAATACGGCTACAGCGAGTTTCCAGGCGGCTTTTTATCCGCGCGGCCTTAACTCCAACACCACCTCAAACGG
The DNA here is from genome assembly GCA_040394995.1 of Sphingobacterium wenxiniae. Lineage (GTDB taxonomy): Bacteria > Bacteroidota > Bacteroidia > Sphingobacteriales > Sphingobacteriaceae > Sphingobacterium > Sphingobacterium wenxiniae_A. Next base: position 13,295 of record JBEBRE010000057.1, on the reverse strand, counting down.
TAATATTACGAGTTTTATGGGGGCCACACTAAACATGGCAGATAAGTTCTACTCTAAAAACGGTGTGCCTATCGAAGAAGATAATACCTATCCTTACGGTGATCGTTATCAACTAGTTACAGTCCCTAATGAGGATCAATATAAGTTTGATCTACAAGTTGGCTATACAACCGTTAAATTTCACTTGGACAGAGAGCCTCGGTTTTATGGAACCATGTCTATCGATGGAGGACGATATTTTATGTTATCTCAGGGTAATGACAATGCCGCCGCCAGTGCGAATACGATTACGAATTATAAGCAAGGTGGAAACGTCTCAAACTACAACGTTATCAACAATCAGATTACCGGCTATATGGTGAAAAAATATGTGAATTATGAAAATTCATATGGAGCCAGTAATGCCTATACCGCGAGACTCTTCGCGATACCTCTCATCCGGTTAGCTGATCTATATTTATTATATGCCGAAGCGCTGAATGAAAGCGCAGGCCCCTCACAAGAAGTATACAATTACGTTGACAGCGTCCGCATGCGTTCTGGATTAGAAAAAGTTGTAGATTCGTGGGCTACATATTCAACACAACCGAATAAACCAACCACTAAAGAAGGCCTACGAGAGATTATTAAGCGGGAACGTACGATAGAACTGGCGTTTGAAGGGAAAAGGTTTTGGGATCTGAGAAGATGGAAAGATGCGATAGGAGAACTGAATACGACCATCTTGGGATGGGACGTAGCACAAAGAACTCCAGCGCCGTTTTATAGACCGCGCGCCCTTTACACTCGGATTTTTACGACCAAAGATTATTTTTGGCCAATTAGCCTTGATGAGCTTAGACGCAACCCTAAACTGAAGCAAAATCCGGGGTGGTAGGGGAAGCTTATATAACAGATTGTAAAATTTAAGCAGAGACATGCAAATGAATAAGATATTTTATAAAAGGCTGTTGGTATACGCAGGTATGCTATCAGTATTGTCCTTTGCACAGAGTTGCAAAGAAGACTACGGAATTACCGTAAATAGAATCGGCGAAACACCCGGTAATGTTTCCAACGTGCAGGTTGTTCCCATATCGGGTGGTGCTATTATTAAATACGACTTGCCCGAATCTGACGACTTAAGGTACATTAAGGCAACTTACTACCTTGACAATGGTATCCTTCGCGAGACGAAAGCATCCATCTACAAAAATGAAGTCACTGTGGATGGCTTTGGCGTGGAAGGAGAATATGAGGTAGAGCTCCGTTCCGTATCCGTTGGTGAGATAGAATCCGAGCCCTTAAAGGTGAAAGTAGACGTATTGAGACCGCCCTATTTATTGGTTTTGGATAGAATGCAAGAAAATGAGGACGTCATCACTACATTTGGAGGATTTAACGTCAATTATATCAATGAAACAAGGGCCAATATCGTTATTCGGATTATCCGTAAAAACGAAGAAGGAGAGTGGGAGAATGTAGATAATGCCTATACCAATTTCGCAGAGGGGACCATTCGTATACGTGGCCAAGAAGCTCGTTCGACCGATTTTGGTATTTACATTGAAGATCGTTGGGATCATACTTCCGATACACTTATGTTAAATCTGACCCCCATCGAAGAGGTTCCCATTCCCACCAATGGCTTTAAGCGATTTGATCTTCCAAACGATGCCGCGGTGAGAGCAAGTGGTTTTCCATTTACGGGAATCTGGGATGGAAATACCAATGCAGGTTATTTGTCGACAGCGCCTAATATTGAACTGCCCAATTCTATTACGTTGGATTTAGGAATTCCGGTCATTCTGAGTCGTATGCAGATATGGGCTACACGATATAGCACTTTAGCAGATGTCTATGGTCCTGCCCATCTTTACGATTTTGAAATTTTCGGAAGCAATGCTCCTAACCCTTCAGGAGAATGGGATGAGACATGGACTTCATTGGGACGTTTTGTCAGTGAACGACCTACTGGGTTTGGCTTTGGTGTGCCGGCTACAACGGCCGAACAGAATAATATACGTGATAATGGAGAGACGTACGAGTTCCCCGACCCCATGGCGTATGAAAAGTTCAGGTACATTCGCTTTAAAAACTATGCGACATGGAACGGAGCTTACGAAGGGTCGAGTAACTTCTTTATTTTTGAGTTAAGATTGTTTGGTCAGTTATAATTGTTTGGAGATGAAAAAGATAATTTATTTAGGAGTTTGGACGGCGTTGCTCTTCCATTTGTCCGGATGCGGTAGGTCAAGTGACCATTATTACAAAGATTTTTTAGACCAAGCTGAAACGGCCAAACCGGGAATGGTAGATTCCCTGCAAGTACTGCCGGGAAACAATAGAGCTATTTTGAAATTCATTGTCGGTCCCGACAGAAGAGTAAAAAAATTGGCGGTTACGTATAGCACATCGTTGAGTGCCGAGATTTCCGAAATAGACATCGATGTACAGGAACAAGATTACGGAAAGCTTAAAGAAGTCTTGATAGAAGACTTGGCGGAAGCTACCTTGCTCACCGCTGTTTCCTCTGTTTCACAAATAGGAGAAACTTCCAATGTTGCGGAGGCTTCCGCACGCATCTATGGCCCCCGGTACATCAGCACATTAAGTAATCGGATTTTCGACCAATTTACGACAAAAGATGGTGTCAGAACGATGCATTTTTTACAAGAATCTGGTTTGCCACAAGATCCAACCGTGTTTACGTCGATGCAACGAACAGAGATTGTTTATCCAATTAGTGCGACTGATTCTGCTACTATAGTTATATCACCATATGTCAGAGAAGTGGAGTTACTTGATATTGTAGATGCTGGAACATTGAAATTTAGGACTATTTACAAACCAGTGGAAAGTTCTATAGATGATTTCTATGGTCCGTGGAGGGAACAGGATTTTTAATTTTTTTTCGAACAGCCTCAAAACAATAGCGTATATCATCCAAATCCCAAATGCCAAAAGGCATTTGGGATTTTCTATTCGTATAGTATAGCGCGAAAAAGTCTACCGACTTTCCGGATAGAAGGTCAAGGATGTCAATTTTTTGTCGTCAAAAATATCTTGTGCAATGTGTAGTAATTCCTTAATAGACACGGCATCGATCTTTTCAAAAACTTCTTCGAGCGTAATTACCCGATTGTAATCCATGATATTTTTTGCCACGGCAATGATCATGCTCATACGATTTTCTTCGGCAAGGGCGATTTGTCCCTTAAATTTATTTTTAGCTTTTAGCAATTGATTTTCCGAAATACCCTTTGTTTTTAGTTTGTCAAGTTCTTTAAAGACGAGTTTCTTAGCTTTATCAGCCTTTTCAGCATCTGTTCCCAAATAGATGGTAAAAAGGCCCGTGTCCGAATAAAGAGAATAATTAGACTCGATAGTATAGGCAATTCCGTGTTTTTCACGAATGGACAGGTTCAAAATGGAGCTCATGCCGAATCCACCTAACATATTGTTCAGCACCAATAGTCCTGTTTTTCGATCGTCAAAGATACTGTAAGCCTGCGCGCCCAACATATAATGTACCTGGTTGATGGGTTTGCCCAACGCTACATGTGCTGATGGATTCAATAGAACAGGTTGTCTCCAACGCTGGGAAATTTGTTCCTTTATCGGATCAAAATATTTTCGTAACCACTTTTCCACTGTCCTTACCTCGTAATCCCCCGTGATACCGATGACCATCTCGTTGGTTCTGTAATTTTCGGACAGAAAGTCGCGGATGTCATTTTGCTGAAAAGCCATAAGGTCTTGTTCCAATCCGAGAATATTATGTCCTAAACCCGAGTTGTGGAAAACAAGATCTTCGTAGTCGTCCAAGATAGATTCTTCGGGACTATCCAGATAGGAGGCCATTTCATCGGCTATGACACCTTTTTCCTTTTCCATTTCTACCTCTGGGAACGTCGAGTGAAAAATGATGTCCTCGAAGAGATCCAATGCTCGGCTGAGATGCGGTTTCAATACGGATGCGTGCACGCACGTATATTCTTTTGTTGTATAGGCATTGAGGTCGCCTCCAACAGCTTCCAGATGATTTAGAATCTGTTGTGTCGAACGCTTTTCTGTTTGCTTGAACAGCAGGTGTTCAATAAAATGCGCTACACCGTATTTTCCTGGCTTCTCATCACGTGATCCTGCGTTTACCACCAAACAGGTGTGGGTAATGGGAGAAGGTTGATAGTGAAAAACGGCACGAATACCATTATCCAACTGGATAATTTCATATTCCATATCTTCAATTAAGTCAGAAGTCAAAAATAAAAAAGCCAAAAGTTAGAAGTCAAAAAGTAAGCCAATCCACAGCCCAACACCCACAGCATTTGCGCGAGCGGGAGAAACTTTAAACCTTAAACTTCAAACTTTAAAATCAAGGAGAATATTAAATTCTCGGATGCAAAGCTACACAATTCAAAACAAAACGGCCGTAGTTCATAAAAACCGCGACCGCCTCTACAACAAATTATTAAAGAACAGTTACATTCTTGGTGGACGCATGCCTCCCGGGAAGTTGTTTTGCTGATTTGGGTTACCCAACGCAAACTTTTCAAGTTTATATGTCAGGGTGAACATGAAATAACGTCCCAATCGATTGGTACGCGTATCGGTAATGATATCCGAAACGGTACGGTTCAAGCTTATCTGCTGGTCCAGCATGTCAAAAGCTTGCAATCGAATACTTGCTCGTTGATCTTTGAAAAACCGTTGTTCCACATAAGCGTTGATGATAAACGGATTTTCGTTAATATTGGGGCCATAGCCAGAATTGAAGGTCTTAGACAAGTCGGCACCAAAGATGGTATTTGGTGTGATGTTGACCGAGCCGATAAAGGTAGGTGCGATAGAATGGATTTCTCTGTTATTTCGGGTCTCATAAGAAGCCTTTGAAAGGCTGTAGTTATATCTTCCTCCGATATTCAACTCTAGATTTTCAGAAGGGTTATAGCGGAAAAATGCACCTTGCGAAGCACCGAAACTTTTCAAGATGTTCTTGTTCCCTTCCAAGTCGTCCAAATCGTCCGATATATAGGAAATGGCCTGTCCGAAATTCAAACCACCCATAAAACTGATGTTATATGTTTTTTCTTTCAATGATTTGCTATAGTGATAGAATCCGTTTACACCATAGGCAGGATCATCGGTTTCGTTTAAATAACGCGTTTCTTGCACAAGACCCAATGTATTATGGGGCTCTCTAATGACATAACTTACAATTTTGTCAATTGTGTAGCTGCCATTGAGCGTGGCAAAGAATGTCTTACCCTTTTGGAAGTCGCCGTCTCTGAATCGTAGACGCAGTTGATGTTGGAATTCGGGATCCAGATTTGGGTTACCAATAGTCGTATTGGTCGCAACAGTACTGACGGGGAAAGGTAAAATCTGTGTCAGACTCGGCTCGGAAGCCCTACCCGAATAATTGACGCTAATGTTGGACTGGCTTGAAAACTTATATTCAAAGCGGGCAATCGGCACAAAATTGAAATTTTTCCGATGAATAGGCTCAAATTCAGTTAGACTACGCGCATCACCGCTCAATAGGGTAGGCTGGACCGCTCCGCCGATGGAGTATTTGATTTTATTGTTATTGAAACTATAATTTGCCCCGACACGATGCGAGTCGAAGAAATAATCATAGTTATAGTCATAATTGACCAATAGAGACTCAGCTTCCGGATCGCCTACAACAGATCCGTTTTGGCGGTTTATGTTATCGTATTTTGCTCTATTGTAGTCATACGTCAATTCCAGCCGGCCAAATTCGCTGAGAGGCTCTGCATAATTTAAGGACGCCCCCGTGCTGTAATTTTTATTGCGTACTTCCCTTAATGCCTCTTCATAGATTTCTTCGGGAGTAGCCCCGGCATTATTGGGATCATAGACCAACCGATCAACTGTTCGGTTGTAGTCTGTTTCTGTCACCGAATTGTCGTAGTTAAAGTTGAAAAACAGATTTCTGCCATTGTCGCTCAATCGGCGATTATACAAACCGCTGACACTGTAACGCGGACGGTCGCCGTTGGAGTTTTCCACTTGGTCTTGGTTGTTCCGCAGGATGTCATCTACAAAAAAATCGGTGATCGAGCCGTTGCGTACGTCTGTATTGCTGAATCCAAATTGAGGAGTCAGTTTAATATAATCCCGGGCCGAGATATTCCATTCTAAATTGGCTTCGAACCGATGTTCTGTTTCCAGTCTATTTTGATCGGAAGATATATTGTCTACGCCGTTTAGCCCTGTATATTGGTTTATTTGAGTAGTAATGGTATTGTTGTCGGTGTTCCCGTAGGAATAGCTACCATATACCTTCAGCGAATCATTGAAATCATGTCGGGCATTCACACCGATCGAACCTACGCGGGTAATGCCGTCGGACCCACCGCCGAACATGCCACCTCCGCCACCAGAACGTCCTCCGGGGCCTCGTCTCGCACCACCGCCTACGGTATTGAAATCAAATAATCGCGCATTCATGTTGTTTAGATTGCCCAATACGGACAACTGCGATTTGTTTGTCAACCCAAAAATGCTGGCGGTTGCTTGGTAGCGGTCGGAAGTGCCGTATCCGGTACGTATAGTAGATGAATAACCACTGTTTAACCGTGGATCAATTTGAATGTTTAGGACCTTTTCCGAGTCTCCGGTACGGTTTCCAGTCAAATTGGCCATATCGCCGTAATCATCCACAATCTGTATCTTCTCGATAATGTTAGCTGGCAGGTTCTGTGTCGCCGTCTTCACGTCTCCCCCAAAGAAATCTCGGCCGTTGATACGTACACGTGTCACGGATTCACCTTGTGCGGTTACGTTTCCATCTTTATCGACCTCTACACCCTGCAATTTTTTTAACGCATCCTCTGCTACAGATCCTTCACGTAATTTCAAATCTTTGGTGGAATACTCTACGGTATCGCCTTTCACTTGTACCGTTACGATACCATCGACGACGACCTCTTCCAGCATATTAGCAATGCCCTGTAGTTCGAAAGAAGGAATCACCATCCTATCTTGTCCTTGAAGAAACGTGAAAGATTTTTCAAAAGGCTCAAAACCTAGACTACTGACCCTTATCGTAAATCTTTCTGATTTGACATTGTTAAATGTAAATATTCCGGCAATGGAAGAGCTGGTCCCCATTGTATCTTTATCGGCAATCAGTTGCACCGAAGCTCCGGCTACCACGCGCGACTCGTTGTCTCGCAACATACCCTGAACGGTTTTGCCCGATTGCGCTAATGCTGGTAAGCCAGTTGCAATCAGAAAAATAATCCAAATGGATTTTAACGCTTGTTTCATAAAATATATATTCTCTTCTTCTTTATGTTTTCTTAAAGTTCCTTCTTCAACTCAGAAGCTGTTCTTTATTTATAGTCCTTACAGTGATTTATTTATCTTCTATCCGTCTACTACAGCCAAACCCTTAGGGGTTTTATTTCAACGTTCCTTCCAAAACGACTTCTAATGAGGTTTTCGATCGTTGTTTTGCAGGTGATCGCTGCATATAGGGCCCCCGGGCATACGGACTGTATGCTGATGGCCTGTTTCTTGTGTTTGTGCTCGATAAGAGCGCTGTTAACCCGTCATTAACAGCCAACTTAATGGCAATAGTCCCATTGCGGGTTTCCAATAAGCTTTTGGGAATTACAGCTTCATACAGCACATTGTCTTTAGCAGCATGTGCCTTGACAATAATGCCGTATTGGTTTTGAAAGGACAACAAGCCGTCCAAAACAGATGGGAATCCGTCGACAAAATAACCCCTTGAACGAGATATTAACTCGGTCCGATAGTCTTTCGCCGGGTCGAAATCTTCATGCTGTATAGCTCTTTTGACCTCTCGGTCGGGGTAAGGGAAAATTAGCTTGCTGTCCCTTTTCTTCTTTTTGGTAGACAGAAAACTTACCAATATGCCATTTCGAGTGGCTAAACTTTGCAATATAGGATCATCTATTCGAACAGCTACATATACATTGTTAGGATCTTGCGCAATATTATAAAACCAAAGCCCTTCTGGCGTAGCGGCATATAGCGTATCCCATTCTGTATGTGTCGCATCCACCGTCACCGAGGCGATATCCGCAAAAACAAATGGTTGTTTCTTCTGGGAGAACCCTTGTAGCGTCAATGCAGTCAATCCTATGCACATCAAAAACCTCTTCATCTTTTTTTCTCTCCAATGTTGGGAAGTTTTCTGATAGTTATATATCATGTCCCAAACTGTTACAAAGAAAAAAAGAAGTAATGTAAATTAATGTAAATAACACAGAATCACAGAGATGTTACATGCTTTTGACATCCCGATCATTTGATTTTCAGACAATTGGTTTTTTTTCGTTGCAAGAAATTTAGAGCAAAACGGCCGATAGGAACATTGAAAGCCATGCTTCCTTTGCATTTGGCATAATACTTGAATATATTTCTTTAGGATTTTAAAATTTAGAACGTATGAAAAGGTTGGAATTAGCGTTTAAACATTGGATGTTTATCTGTTTGGGAATAGTATCATTGGGATTGGTTTCGTGTAGTGAAGATACCGTGGACAACATCAATCGAGATACGGCATTAAACATTATTAGGGCAAACAAGTGGTTTGATGTAGTGAAAACAATATCTGTAGCAGGAGAGGATGACGAGAGAGAGGTTTTGGTCGGCAATGAAGAGGGAGATTATTTGGAATTTAAGTCGAATGGTTTTGCATATGTATATGTGGCAAATGGCGAAACGGAGTCTTATGCCTACAGCATGCCTTCGAATAAAAAGATGGTTTTTGCAGGGGTGGAATACGATATTCAGGAGAACCTTATTCAAACGATCACTCGGTTTACATTGGTCAACACCACGAACGGGGTTACAACAAAGATTGTCTTTCGCAGGAGATAAGTAGAGAGAAGATGTCCGAAAAGCCGTCATCCCAACTCAAGTGGGGTGACGGCTTTTTATATGCTTTCTTTTTTATTCTTCTCTTCAATCCAAAGGGACATATATTTTAAACTGTTGTGCTGTTGGGTTTTAAGGATTTCACCAATGAAATTCTCTTTTCGATGCGTTTGTAACTCATCTTTCATGTATTGTATGCTTTCCAGAAATCCATCTATGAACAGACGTTTGTTATACTGTTCGTTGTTGATTTGTATGCCACTTTGTTGGGACATTGCCCACAACGCTTTGTCTTCATAAAGCATTTGGGCTTTCGTTGCGAAATCATCCAACGCATCGGTCACAAATCCGTTCCACAACCCATTTTCACTCATCGATTCCGCTCCAATAGATGTCGTGACGGAAGGTGTTCCGGCTTGCATCGCATCTATAAATTTGCCCTTGGCGCCAGCTCCAAATCGTATCGGTGCCAGTAGCACCCGATATTGTTGCATGGTTTCACGGGCATCATTTGCTCTATCCTTAATAAAAAAACGTTCAGAAGGTTGATGCAATTGGAATACTTTTTCAGAAGCATATGCACCATAAATATGGAGGGAGGCATTGGGTATGTGCTTTCTCAGTCGAGGCCATACCTCTTTTCGCAATATCTGAACGGTGTGCCAATTGGGCTCATGCAAAAAATTTCCGATAAAGATAAAATCTCGACGTTCTTCGTAGCTTTTCCATTTGGCAATCTTTTTCTGCGATATCTCTTCTTCCAAAAAGGGGAGGTAAAACAACAATTTTGGAGAAATATGGAAAATAGAAGTTAACAATGCAATTTCTGCTTTCGAAATCAGTAGTGACAGATCGCAGCGCAAAATGGAAGCGATCTCACGTTTGGTGATTTCCTGGTTATAGTCTACTTCTATCTGTTTTCTCTCGGCTATTTGCCGTGCCGTACGCAGGAAATGCAGGTCTTCTGTGTCCAGCAAGGTGAGGGCATTCGGACACTGTTCTCTGACGCGCCACCCATATTGTTCTTCTACCATAAAACGGTCAAAAACAACAATGTCTGGTTGGAATGCTTTTATCCAATCATCAAAACGGCTATCGTTTAATGCTATGGCTTGTTCGCGAATGCCCAATGTATCTAAGGGATAACTGTAAGCGGATTTACTCGCTGCGCTGGCAAATGTGACAGTGTAGCCTCGAGTTTGGAAAACGTCGATTAACTGCATTATCCGCGTACCGGCAGCGGATGAAGCGGGTTCCGGCCATACCAAACCTATAAAAAGCACATGCTGCATATGTCGAAATTACGAAAAATCCTGGGTTTCGGTATATCTTCCCAACCTCGGCCTGTGATGTCGAGACATCTTTTCTTGGGTTGGTGTGTACCCTCACGCATTAATGAAACAAGGCTTTAAATGTTATGATTATCCAAAGGCTATTCGACAATTATATTTGAATTTAGAACAATCCAATAACCCATTTACCAAATACCCACAACAGGTAAAACAGCAATATGGAGAAAAGGAGCAAACCCAGAAAAATAGCCGTAAGTATGCCTTTGGCACTCCCTTGGTGCTTTCCTTCATAGTAATATTCCTGCAATATGGTGATATTGCGCTGGTTGGCTTTTGAAAAGAAGTCAAAAACATTACCTGCGATCGGAATGCTGCCAAGCGCCGCATCCACGATCACATTCAGCAACATCTTTACAGCAGCCTTTGAGCTTACGCCATTTCGAAACATCACGACGACTAGCAAGACAGAGATACCATAGGCGATTATTTGCCCTACGACGGGAAAAAAGTTCAAGATGGGGTCGAGGCCAAACCGAAAACCTCCAATGCTGAACTTATTGTCCAAAAGGTTTGCCAAACGCACTACCCAGGTAAAATCACGATTGATTTTCTCGCGTTTGGATATGGCCTGTTCGCTCATGGATGCTTTATTTGAGTTCGAAGACTCCGTCTATATTGCAAGTTAGCTTGATAGGGCGCACACTGATGTCCAATGCTTGATCCATACCGCCGTCAGCTGATTGTAGTTCGAGTTTTGCCATGGATGCGTAAGCACGAGGAGCAGGCATAATGTCGTTCCAGCCGAAAGAGCTGTTGTCATTGATGGCCAAAGCTTTACCAATTGCGTCGCCTGTGGCCGATGCAATAATCTCTGCGTTGGCACGAGCATCTTCTACCGCTGCAATTTTCAGTTCTTTTTCGATTTGACGCTTCTGCGAATGGTCGTAACCACTGATTGAAGTACTTTCCAATCCCCGCGGATCCACCTTATCCAGCATTTCATTGATACCGTTCAGGTTGGTTACCTTAATACGATACTGCTTGGCTTGCAATAGTTCATTGTTCTTTTTCTTGCTATCGTAGTTGTAACTGTATATATTTTGTATGGTGAAATCTTCCTTTTTAATACCGATGGCCATTGCCGCATCATAAAGCTGTTTTTCAAGTGTTTCGATAAATACACGTTTTTTCAGGTTTCCATCCATATAGAATTCCTTTAAGGATATGGATAAATAAACGATATCAGGGGTTACTTCCCGTTCGGCATAGCCCCGCGTGGATACTTTCCTGCTGTATTCGTAATTTGTTGTCTGCGCGTTTGCCATAGATAAGGTCAATAATGCCAAAAATAAACCAACTAACTTTTTCATGTCTTTATTTTAATGTGCTTTTTAATATGATACTACAAAAATACTTCCAATTTGTTGGACGATCATCTTTTATTTTCGTTTAATAATTTTAAAAATAAAATTAAACTGTTTAAAAAATAATTCATACCTTTAAAATCAATACAAAATACAATACAAAATGCAAGAAGGTGTAGTAAAATTCTTTAATGAGGCCAAAGGTTTCGGTTTCATCATTCCTAACTCCGGCGAGAGCGAGGTGTTTGTTCACGTTTCGGGATTGGTAGACAAAGTTCGTGAGAACGATCATGTATCTTACGAAGTAGAACAGGGCCGTAAAGGTCTAAATGCGGTAAATGTAAAGCTTATCTAATTTTAGATTTAAAATATATTTATTGTGAAAAAGCCAGATGTAAGACATCTGGCTTTTTTTTGAAAGTGTCGTTTATGCATGAATGATTATTCTCATAGACACCATCAAAGTTTATTATGATTCGGGGTTGGTAAAAGGATTGCTTCCGGGACCTGGTGTTGGTGGAAAATCGCGAAAAGGATTTGATCCGTTCTCGCCTGCTTTCGGATCGGGTCCAAATTCGTTCGGGCCTTTGTCGCCTTCAAGGACAAACAAATAGAGAAGGTATAAATTAAGAATCGGAATAAATGCAAAGACAATATACCAAGTCGGCTTTCCCGTATCGTGCAAGCGCCTGACACCAACAGCTAAGCTTGGTATGAATAGACCTAAAGATGCAAGGTATACAACAAAGCTCAATAAACCGCCCAATGTGCTGCTTATCCATGTAATGATGCCCACAACTATTGATAAGGCCATCATAATAAGTATCATGTACAGTGTGTACATCCAGTATTCTTTGCGACGGGCGCGCCCGTTAAAGTTGGCATAGTTGTCTCGAACAACTTTTAAGAACCATTCCATAGCTAAATGTTTAAGTTTTTAATGAACAATTATCCTTAGTCGGTATCTAAGATAGTAATAAAAATATTACATGCAACTTATCGGTGAAAAATTTCTTCCAAAATATATAAAGAATTGGGTGACACGAAGTTCTCGGTGTGCAACTTGTAAAATTCCAAAAGTTTTTCCAGCAGTTGCTTTCGGTTATCGGGTGATATTTTTAGCGTGGCCGACTCTTCAAAAGAGACCTGCATCAACTGCCGCAGTTGTGAGGTGTGTGGTTCGTGCAGGACATGGGAATGTGGAGGAAGAGACGGGGTGAAAACGCCGTCCATCAGATTGAAATAAGGCCGTGACTGCTCATTGGAATGAAGGGGCAGGAAACCCAAAAAACGACTCAATTTCACTAAAAAAACCAAATGAAAATCAGCTAAGTTTGACTGACTCTCGTCTAACCATAGAATCGACTGTTGGATGAAATGGAACAAAACAGGGTCTGGTGACTGTTGCCTAAGGACTTTATATAGAATTTCATTCAGGAAAATGGCTAATGAGCTTTTGACAATGTCAAAAGGTATCGCCCTTAACGGAGGGAGCAACCGCGCCTCTTTAATCCGCTGCAAACCAACACTGTCCTTATGATAAACCACAAGGTCGAGCAGGTGCAATGGCTGGAACATATTAGCGGGCAACTTGGCTTTGGGTTTTTTGGCCCCATTGACAAGATAAGATTGCATGCCGAACATTTCGGTATAGATGTGCACGACAATACTGCTTTCGGAGTAGTTGGTTGTCTTCAGTGCTATACCTGCTGTTTTGTGAAGCATAGTGCAAATATACATGAAGTTTTTTGAGGTTCACACGAACACATAAAAATGC
>JBEBRE010000056.1:0-18820 GCA_040394995.1 Sphingobacterium wenxiniae | reverse complement strand
GATTAAAGACAAAAGATAAGAGATTAAAGACAAAAGATTAAAGACAAAAGATAAGAGATTAAAGAATAAGGATTAAGGAACAAGGAGTAAGGATTAAAGACAAGAGGTATCAGATAAGAGACAATAGATGCAGATATTAGATAGTGGACAATAGACGTCAAGCAATAATAACATCTCAATACGCGCATCTCAATACGCAATACTAATATCTCAATACTAAAAAAGATGGTAGATCAGATTTTTAATAAACTCAAAGGCGACAAATGGATTTGGATTATTGTTATTATCCTGTCCGGATGGTCTTTGTTGGCAGTGTACAGCTCGGTCGGAACACTTGCTTACAAGGAAGGGAAAGGCACAGAATTGTATCTGTTTAAGCACTTTTCTATCGTAGCTATTGGTTTGGTGTTGATGTATCTTTCTCACAAATTGGATTATCGTTATTATGCCGGGATTTCGAAGCTGTTGATGATTATTACCATCCCGTTGTTGTTGTTTACGTTGATCGGTGGCAATAAAGTGAACGATGCGAGCCGTTGGGTGACTATTCCGGTCATCAACCAGACGTTTCAAACATCGGATTTGGCAAAATTGGCACTGATCACGTTTTTGGCTAGGATGCTGTCGCGAAAACAAGAGGATATCAAAGATGTCAAGAAATCTTTCCTTCCAATTATGGGTGCCGTTTGTGCCGTGTTTATTTTGATTGCCTGGGCCAATTTGTCGACAGCCTTAATGTTGTTTGGCACCTGTGTGCTTTTGCTGTTGATTGGTCGTATTAGCTTTAAGCAAATTGCCATGGTATGCGTCGGTGGAGGTTTTCTATTAGCCTTAGTGATTTTGATCGGCCCGCGTCGGGCAACCTACCTTAGCCGTATCGAAGGTTTTTTTAGGACAGAGGAAGTAGCGAGTTCTAACGTGCCTTTTCAAGAGGATAAGAATTATCAGGCTAATCTAGCTAAGATGACCATTGCATCGGGTGAGCTTTTTGGCAAAGGAGCTGGGAATAGTGTAGGGCGAAATTTGTTGCCACATCCATACTCTGATTTCATTTTCGCTATTATCATTGAGGAATACGGGACTATTGGTGGGGCGATCTTGCTGTTTTTATACATTGCCTTGATGTACCGTTGCATCCGTATCGTAACGTTGAGCCCGCGCGCTTTCGGTGCGTTCTTGGCCGCGGGTTTAGGCTTTAGCCTGACCATTCAGGCATTGGCCAATATGGCTGTGGCGGTAGGTTTGGGCCCGGTTACGGGGGTCCCCTTGCCGTTGGTAAGTATGGGAGGAACTTCCATTTTGTTTACAAGTGTAGCACTGGGAATTATCTTAAGTGTTAGCCGAAATATCGAAGAATTAAAAGGTAAAGAAGAATTGAATGAAGTCCCGATCCCCAAAAAAGTGGTTGTAGGGACGATTTAGGAACAAAGAACAAAGAACAAAGAACAAAGAACAAAGAACAAAGAACAAAGAACAAAGAGCAAAGAACAAAGAGCAAAGATGAAGGAACAAGGATGAAAGACAAGAGACATTAGATGTAAGGCTGAAAATTCGGTCAGACATCTGAACTTATATCTTATGTCTAACATCTTATGTCTAATATCTTATATCTAATATCTAACATCTAAATTACTAAAAATGGCACATCGAGTAATCATCAGCGGAGGAGGAACGGGCGGACATGTCTTCCCGGCCATTGCAATCGCCAATGCGTTGCGTCGCATGGAACCAGACATTGAAATTTTATTTGTAGGAGCCAACGGTCGTATGGAAATGGAGCGTGTACCGGCGGCAGGCTATGAAATTGTAGGATTGGATATCCAGGGAATTGATCGGCACTCGTTGTTAAAAAACTTGACATTGCCTTTCAAGATGATAAATAGCTTGATAAAAGCTAGAAAGATTATAAAGGAGTTTGACGCTGAAGCAGCAGTAGGTGTGGGAGGATATGCATCAGGTCCGTTGTTGATGATGGCCAATAGGATGGGGGTGCCTACATTGATTCAGGAACAAAATTCCTATGCTGGCGTAACGAATAAAAGCCTAAGTGAAAAAGCGAAAAAGATATGTGTGGCGTATGAGGGCATGGATAAGTTCTTTCCCGCGGAAAAGTTGCTGTTAACAGGTAATCCCATAAGACGGGAATCTGTCGCAATCGATGGGAAGCGCGAATTTGCCTTGCAGATCTTTGGCTTGCAGGAACGGAAGAAAACGATATTGATTATAGGAGGTAGTCTTGGAGCACGTCAGATAAATGGCTATGTATTGGACGTGATGCATGAATTGGGGTCAAAAGAAGATGTACAGTTTATCTGGCAAACCGGAAAGGCCTACTATGAAGACATGGAACGCATGTTGCACATGGATAGGTTAATACCGGGAAATGTAAAGGTATTTCCTTTCTTGGAGCGCATGGATTTAGCCTATGCCGCAGCCGATCTGATTATTTCGCGAGCAGGTGCAGGGACGATATCTGAGCTTTGTGTTGTGGGTAAACCTGTGATATTGGTGCCTTCGCCCAATGTTGCGGAAGATCACCAAACAAAAAATGCAACCGCTTTAGTCGCCAAAAACGCAGCAGTGATGATTTCTGAAGTGGATGCAAAAGATACATTGATATACATGGCGATGGATTTGCTTGCCGATGAAGCCAAATGTGCGTCATTAGGTGAAGAAATAAAAAAACTGGCCATTTTGGACGCGGATGAAGTAATTGCAAAAGAAGTACTGAAGTTAATAAAATAGATGATGAATCTTGACCATATAAAACGGGTTTACCTCTTGGGCATTGGGGGCATAGGAATGAGCGGTTTGGCTCGTTACTTTAAGCACCTGGGGTATGAGGTAAGCGGTTACGATAAAACGGAGACAGAACTAACACAAGCGTTGGTTTCTGAAGGCATTGCCGTGACCTATCAAGATGATCCGTCTCAACTTGCAGAAGTATACAGAACGCCTTCAGACGAAAGTTTGTTGATTTTTACGCCTGCCATTCCGCACAATTTGCAATTAAAGCATTTCTTCGTACAACAAGGATTTCAGTTGTATAAGCGTTCCGAGGTGTTGGGCATCATCAGTGCGAGCCGGTTTACCATTGCGGTGGCAGGAACGCACGGTAAGACCACTACGTCAACCATGATTGCCCATCTGTTGAAAGATTCGGGATATGATTGTTCGGCTTTCTTAGGAGGCATCAGCTCCAACTACAACAGCAATGTGCTGTATGGCCATAACAATGTGGTGGTGGTCGAAGCTGATGAATACGACCGTTCTTTCTTGACCTTGCATCCTAATATTGCGGTGGTCACATCGGCCGATGCCGATCATTTGGATATTTATGGCGATGAGCGCCATTTGATAGAATCGTTCCGGCTGTTTTTGAATCGTGTGGTAGCTGACGGGACGTCCATCGTGAAGAAGGGATTGCCTTTTTCAGGCATGATTACCTATGCCAAGGAAGATGTTTGCGATGCGTATGCACAGGATATCCGCGTGGTTGATGGCGAATTTTATTTTGACTATGTTGGGAATCACGTCCTCATTGAACATATCCATTTGGGAATACCTGGTTTGCACAACGTGGAAAATGCAGTGGCCGCCATTACCGTAGCACTGTTGTTGGGCATAGATGCGGAGAAAATAAAAGCTGCTCTAGGTTCCTTTAGCGGAGCAAAGCGCCGGTTTGAATATATTGTTCGCAAGCCAAATGCTATTTATATCGATGACTATGCGCATCATCCCGAAGAGTTGCGTGCTTTTCTCACATCCATGAAGAGACTTTATCCAAACAAGAAATTGACGGTCGTTTTTCAACCTCATTTGTTTAGCCGGACAAAGGATTTCGTGGATGGGTTTGCCGAAGTATTGGCTTTGGCAGACGAACTATTATTGATGGACATTTATCCCGCGCGTGAACTGCCTATCGAGGGGGTTTCCTCTTTGTGGTTGTTAGGAAAAATTGCAATGGAAAACAAGCGATTAGTCACGGCACAAGAGGTGTTGAAAATAGTAGAAGAAGAAAAACCGGAATTGGTTGTCACTGTTGGGGCTGGAGACATTGATAGATTGGTTAAGCCTTTAAAAGAGTTGTTGTCAAATGTTAGATAGGATGCGAAACATACCATGGAAATTAATAGGCTATACCTGCTTGGGAATACTTGCTCTCGCAGGGATAGGGCTATTGATGGGGCTGATCCAAAAAAAGGATGCCGAACAGGTATGTACCTCCATGAAAGTGATGGTGGGAGGCAAAGAGACATTTATCGATCAGAACGACATCTCCGAACTGGTCAAAGCCAAATTTGGTGGAGTAGTGGGAAAGCCACTGCATCAAATACCGGTGGAGCAGATGGAAAAATCATTAAGCGATCTACCTTACGTAGCCTCTGCGGAGATCTATGTAGACATGGATGGTATCTTGCAGGTCGCTGTACAGCAACGCGAGGTGATGCTACGCATCATCAATTATAACGGACAGGAATATTACATTGACACCAAAGGAGCTAAAGTGCCGGTAACCTTAAAATACGTGCCACACGTTTTAGTGGCCAATGGCCATATCAAAGAGGGCTATCAGAAACCATTGGATACTGTTCAGACACAATTGGTGAGAGATTTGGTAGATATTGTTGAGCATGTAAAGGATGATGCATTATGGAGCAACCAGATTGTGCAACTTTATGTCAATGGCGATCGGGATATTGAAATTGTGCCCCGCGTGGGCACGCAACAGCTCGTATTGGGCAATGCACGTAATCTGGACAACAAATTGGACAGATTGGAGATTTTTTACAAAAACATTTTGCCAAAAGTAGGTTCAGATGCCTATGAAAAGGTAAATGTAAAATATGATGGACAGATTATTTGCGAACGAAAGAACGGATGGTTCTTGGATAGCCTGCAAATGAAGATAAAAATGAATTAGTAATACAGTAATCATATACAGCAACAAATACACAGCATATGAAACCAAGATTAGCAGAAAACGAAAAAGAAAATCCAATCATCGTTGGTTTGGATATCGGTACTACAAAGATTTGTGTGACCGTAGGTCGCCGTAGCGGTACAAATAAAATAGAACTTTTGGGTGTTGGAAAGGCCGAGTCTTCAGGTGTCAACCGTGGCGTGGTGGCTAACATCCAAAAAACTGTTAGTAGCATAAGAGAAGCTGTTTCCCTTGCTGAGGCACACTCAAATGTCGATATTAAAATGGTAGATGTGGGCATTGCGGGGCAACACATCAAAAGCATACAGCACCGTGGTATCTTGACTAAAAAAGATTACGACGAGGTGACGCGTACGGATGTTGAACAGTTGATCTCCGATATGTATAAGCTTGTCCTTCCTCCGGGAGAAGAGATTATTCATGTGTTGCCACAGGAATTCACTATTGATAACGAGCCGGGCATCAAAGAACCGATCGGAATGGCGGGTCGCCGTGTGGAAGCCAACTTCCATATCATTTCTGGTAGAGTGACTGATATTAACAATATCCAACGGTGTGTGGCTACTGCCGACCTGAAAGCCTCTTCGTTGGTGTTGGAGCCTCTTGCCTCGTCCGAAGCTGTGTTGGATGAAGAGGAGAAAACTGCTGGTGTTGTGTTGGTGGATATCGGAGGTGGTACCACAGATGTTGCTATTTTTCATGAGGGTATTATCCGTCACACAGCTGTTATCCCATTGGGGGGTAACATTGTAACGGAAGATATCAAGCAAGGTTGCTCTGTATTACGTAATCAGGCTGAACAGCTTAAAGTACGCTATGGATCGGCTTTGGCCGATGAAAATAAGGATAATGAGGTTATCTGTGTGCCCGGTATCCGTGGCCGTGAAGCCAAGGAGATTTCGGTGAAAAACCTCGCTTATATCATTCAGGCACGAATGGAGGAAATTATCGAGCACGTGTATTATGAGATTAAATCTTCAGGTTACGAAGATAAGCTAATCGCTGGTATTGTTGTTACCGGTGGCGGTGCACAATTGAAGCATTTAGTGCAATTGGTAGAATACATTACGGGCATAGGCTGTCGAATCGGATATCCCAATGAGTATTTGGCCAAAACCGACATGCTGAACAAGCAAACATTTGAAGAACTGAAAAGCCCGATGTATGCCACGTCTATTGGTCTATTGATAAAAGGGGTGCAGGCAATCGAAGAAGAAGAGGCTGCACAACAAGAAGTTGTCTCCCAAAAATCGACAAGAGCAAAAGTGACGGAGATTGCAGAAGACAAGAACAAGAAGGAAAGTTGGTTGAAAAAAATTCTTTCGGATTTCATCAAAGATGATACAGGAATCAGCGATGATGAGTTTATTGGCAAGAAGTAAGTTTTCCACAAAGGCTAATTTTTCCACATTCTCCACATTTGTGGAAAACTGTTGTGGATATTTTGGTATTATTACATTGGAATTGTTGAATCCATATGCGATTGCTAAGCGGTTCAGCAATAGTTAAATAGGGTAGTTATATGTCGATACAATTTGAAATGTTAAAGGAACAATCGTCGATAATCAAGGTTATTGGCGTTGGCGGAGGCGGTGGAAATGCCGTCAATCACATGTATAAGCAAGGGATTAACGGTGTCGATTTCATCGTTTGCAACACGGATGCACAGGCATTGGAATTAAGTCCGATACCCAATAAAGTGCAGTTAGGCGTAAGTTTAACAGAAGGGATGGGAGCGGGAGCCGATCCGGATGTGGGCGAGAACTCTGCTATCGAAAGTATTGAGGATATCAAACGCATGTTAGGTACCAATACGAAGATGCTCTTTATCACTGCCGGTATGGGCGGTGGCACGGGTACGGGAGCTAGTCCTGTATTGGCAAAAGCCGCGAAAGAGATGGGCATTTTAACAGTAGCGATCGTGACCACACCTTTTACATTTGAAGGTAAACGACGTCGTTCGCAAGCTGAAGAGGGCTTGGAAGAGTTGCGTAAATATGTTGATTCTTATTTGGTAATCTCCAATGACCGTCTTCGTGAAATATTCGGTAACCTGACTATGACGGCTGCTTTTGCAAAAGCAGATGATATTTTAACCACTGCGGCAAAAGGTATAGCCGAGATTATCACTATCCCGGGATATGTAAATGTCGATTTCAAAGATGTACGTACTGTGATGAACGATAGTGGTGTGGCCATTATGGGTAACGCTGTGTCGAAAGGCGATAATCGTGCCCTTGATGCAGTAACCGAAGCCTTAGCTTCTCCATTGTTGAAAGACAGTGAGATAGAAGGCGCGCGCTATATACTATTGAATATTACCTCCGGCAAGAAAGAGGTGACGATGGATGAAGTAGCCATTGTTACTGACTATATACAGGAAAAAGCAGGACTATCTGCGGATTTGATTTGGGGTAACTGCATCGATGAAAAACTGGATGACGAGTTGTCTGTAACCATTATTGCGACAGGATTTCAGACCGCTGAGGAACGCGTGAAAGAGAAGGAAAAGGAAAAAATAGCACTTCCATTGACACCTGAGCCTGTAGCGAATCAGTTTGTGAAACCCGTGGCACAAAATCAGTTCATGACGAAAGAGCCATCTGTCGCAGCAAGCTCCTTTATTAAGCCCGTACAACAGTCGGTGGCTGCACCAGAAGCTCCACAAATGCCTCAAGTAGATCTGTTCTCCTCGCCGAAGCCCGTTCATTCAGCTATAGTGGAAGATAACCAAAAGGAACAACCTCAGGTCATTCGCCATACATTGAGCTTACAAGAAGATGTGGAAGAACAGCCTCAGGAAGAACCGTCAGGCTTTGAATTAAAAACCTCGCCATCGATCTTTGAATTTAAATTACCTACAGTTTTTGATGCTTTTGAGCCTAAGTCGGAAACATCAGAACCGTTTGGAAAGCAAGAAGATGTTGTTAATCAAATTGCTGAAAATTTTGCAGAAGAGCCGAAAGAAATCGATTTTGAGGATCAATTGATGAAAACAAAAGAACGTATCTTGCGTTTGAAAGAGTTGAGCATGAAATTGAAATCCAGCAACGGACTTCAAGAGCTGGAAAATGAGCCGGCTTACAAAAGAAGACAAAAAGCGCTGGACGATGTACCTCATTCTTCTCAATCGCAAGTTTCGCGGTTTACACTTTCCTTTGACGAAGGAGAGACGGAGATCCGCCCCAATAATTCGTTCTTACATGACAATGTAGACTAGATATATTTATCCTATTTAAAAAAAAGACGGCAAATTTTGCCGTCTTTTTTTATGTTGTTTTTTTCTTTGAAAAAAGATGTTATCTTTACCAAAGTGTTAATCATTAGTAAATTATAAAACTAAAATCTTTTAATTATGGCTAATTTTGATAAGTTCAAAGAACTGAAGTCTTTAATAGACGGCTTAGAAGCTGATGCTGAGAAATTCTTCGTGAAAGCGAACGGAGCAGCGGGGACACGTGTGAGAAAAGGTCTTCAGGACATTAAAGTGCTTTCTCAGGAATTGCGTTTGGGAATTCAAGAACTCAAGAACAAGAAGTAATCATTTTCAAGATGCTCTTGAAAAAGTCCCTGTCGGGGCTTTTTTTTGTTATATTTCTCTTAATGATAGTTCTCGGTTCGTGAAGGCACGAACCAAGGCATTGTTTTGGACTATTTTTATGTGCTTCTGTGGATAGCTCCAAAAACTTCATGTATATTTACAACAGAAACTAATGTTAAATAACTAGCTATGTCAACGAAATTAAATAACCCGATTTGGGTAATGAGTTCGGCTTACGATAAACTTTCCTTGGATCAGTTAATCGCAACCTCAAAGGAAGTGGGTGCGCAGGGAATTGACTTATGTGTGTTTCGAAAAGATGGGACGCGCGAAGATCATACAGCCACGCATTTAGAATATGAGAACTTCTCGTCTAATGATGCGAAACGGTTGTTGGAAAAATTCAATGGTGCGCAACTTGGGCTTTCGCTTGGTGCTTTTGAAAATATGATTGGAGGTGACCCCGATGAACGTGTTAAAAATCAGAACCACTTGTTGAAATTAATTCGCATAGCTTATTTATTGGGCGGCGACGCAAACGATGTCAGGGTCGGAACTTTCGTGGGGTATAACCATGAGTTGGGAAATGAAATAGACGGTTTTCAAAAGAACTTGGAAGAATATAAGCGTGTGTTTGAGCCCATTGTGAAATATGCGGAAGGGCTGGGCGTTACGATCGTATACGAAAATTGCCCTATGGAAGGCTGGAGATCATCCCGCTATTCTTCCACTTATAATAATTTGCCGGCAGTCTTAGCCGCTCGTAAATTGATGTATGCGATGATTCCAAGCAAGGCACATGGTGAAATATATGACCCGTCGCACGATATATGGCAGAATACAAACCCGGTGGATGTCATGGAGCAAATGGATATTTCCAGACTAAAGCGTATTCACGTCAAAACAACCCGTAACCTCAAAACAAAAGCCCGTGTAGAGTGGGGAGGGATGTATCCGATGCAACATGTGAACGAATCTCTTGCACAGATAGCAGGAGTAGACATACCAAAACACGACTGGGATCGTCACCATTATGAAGCCATGTTGCCGGGGTTTGGTGGAACCGATCATATGGATTGGAACGATTTTGTATCGGTGCTTCATAAAAGAGGATTCGATGGCCCTTTTGAAATTGAAAACGAAGCTAAAAACTCGAAAGACACAGGAAATTTGTCGGCAACGAATCAAGGCTTCAAAAATTGTATACATTTCTTGGCTCCTTTACTTTGGGATTTAACGGAAACAAATGGTTATTCGTTTGAAAACTATCGGGAGCTTGCGCTTCCCTCGGTACAGGATGTGCCTGTAATAACCATCGATCAATTATAGTGTTCAATAAAAAAGCCTGCTTAACCATATGATCAAGCAGGCTTTTATCCCCTTATAACGAAGACAAGTTTTTTCTAAGTGTCTTCCGAATGTAGCTTAAAAAGCTCAATGAGCTCGGGTATATTGTTTACATTCAGCTTTTCAAATATCCTGCTTTTGTACGTGCTGACTGTTGAGGAGCTTAAGTCGAGCAAACCAGCTACCTCCAAAATCCCCAAGCCTTTGATGAGATGCTTGGCGACATCCACCTCTCGGTTTGACAATTTGTTTAAGGGATTGTTGCCGTCAAATGTCGACTTGCTACTCGTCAGCTTTTGGATGTACAGCTCTTTTACCGCTTCCGACATGTATTTTCCGCGCGTATGGATGCTTTGAACAGCATGTTGCAGTTCTGACATGGCTGTGTTTTTGTTTACATAACCGGCGGCTCCGGCATTGATGTAGCGCAATGCATACAAATTTTCCTCGTAAGAGGAGAATACCAATATCTTTACATCCGGCTGTAAGGTCGTAATTTCTTTGATGACCTTAATATTATTGCCCCCTGGCATATTGATGTCTAACAATAAAAGGTCAAATGTTTCTTTTTTCAACAGCGCATATACTTCATCATAGGTTTGGGCCTGCATGATATGAGCGTCGGGGAAGTTTTCTTTGATGATAATAGATGCGCCTAAACGCACAATGCTATGATCGTCCCCAATTAATACCTTTTTCATATAAGATGTAACTGATCCGTATTTCTTTTTAGCTATTAATGTTTTCCTTTGTAAGAGCTATAAAAAATTGATGCAAAGTAGCCATAAATTATGGAGTAGACAAATTTCTGCCATCCAATTTATTGAAAATATTTCAAAACATTTGGATATTATGTTTTAATTTGCATTTTTTGTGACAGATTGATTTATTATTAATTTTCGGATTATGGGTTTTTTAAAAGAATTTAAGGAATTTGCGATGCGCGGCAGCGTTATCGATTTAGCTGTCGGTGTGGTTATCGGTGGCGCATTTGGCAAGATTGTATCTTCCTTGGTTGACGATATCATTATGCCACCCATTGGTTATATTACAGGAGGCGTAGATTTTTCGAGCAAGCAGTATGTCATCACGGAGGCCAACGAAGCTGAAGGGATAGCTGAAGTGGCGATTAAGTATGGCAACTTCATCAACGTTATCATACAGTTTTTAATTATTGCATTCTGTATCTTTTTGGTCATCAAAGGGATCAATTCTTTGAAGAGAAAAGAAGAACCTGCACCTGAGGAAGCGCCGGCTCCAACGAAAGAGGAAGTGTTGCTGACGGAGATTAGGGATATCCTAAAGAATAAATAAAATGTAAAGGGAAATAATGAGGTGGCTTCTCAAGGCCACCTCATTATTTTTGTTATATTTTTGGAAGAAGATTTGCTTCTTTTCTAAAATAACTTTACTTTTGCATTCCCTTGTAGAGGAACAGTTGATTACAAATATTAAAACAAGCATAAAGCGTCATGAAAAGAACATTTCAGCCTTCGCAAAGAAAAAGAAGAAATAAGCACGGATTCAGAGAGCGTATGAGTACGGCAAATGGTAGAAGGGTATTGGCTTCTCGTAGAGCTAAAGGAAGAAAACGCCTATCCGTATCAGACGAATACCGTCACAAAGGATAATAATCTGTAGCCGGTGACTACTCTCCGAGCTTATCGCCGGCGTTAAGTCACCCATGAGGAATACATTTTCAAAAGAAGAACGGTTATGTAGCAAGAGATTGATTGACAGTCTTTTCCATAACGGTTCTTCTTTTGTTGTGTATCCCTATAGAGTGGTTTTGTTACCCGTGTCGGCTCTTTCCGATATATTGCCGGCACAAGTGCTCATTTCTGTTCCCAAACGCCGTTTCAAGCATGCGGTGGACCGTAACCTTCTTAAGAGAAGGATGAAGGAAAGCTATAGGCTTCAAAAAGCGGAACTTTATACATTTCTTCGAACGCATTCCTTACATTTGCTTATCGCCTTTCAATATGTAGGAAAGGAAAAACACCCTTTTCACTATCTACATGAACGTATGAGGTTGGCTTTGTTAAAAATAATGGATGAAAGTGTTAAACATACTTTGGGAAAGGGTGATTAAAAGGCCATTGCAATGGTTTTTTGTGTTGATCATCCGGTTTTATCAATTGTTTATTTCGCCCTTTCTCGGTGCGAATTGCCGCTACACTCCGACCTGTTCCCAATATGGCAAAGAAGCCATCTTGAAGTATGGGCCTTTTAAAGGGGGATGGTTGGCTATCAGAAGGATTTTGCGTTGCCATCCATGGGGTGGCCACGGGCACGATCCGGTTCCTTAAATTTGTATATGAAGGCTATTTATATTCTACATATTGAAACAGCAACTCCGGTATGCTCGGTTGCCTTGAGCTTAAACGGGAAGACCGTTGCATCCGCAGAAGCCGAAGAGGGTAACCTGCATGCTTCCCATCTAACCTTGTTCATCACTGCCGTATTGGATGAGGCTGGAATCAGCGTTGAAGAAATTCAGGCAGTAGCTGTAAGCAAAGGGCCGGGTTCTTATACCGGTTTGCGTATTGGCGTATCTACCGCCAAAGGGTTGTGTTATGCATTGGATATTCCGTTGATCTCGGTGGACACGTTGGACGGTATGGTTCAAGGATTTCTCCATGTAGGCGGAGACGGAAAATATGATGTGTTGTTTCCGATGATCGACGCTCGACGCATGGAAGTATACACCGCTGCTTATGGGCCACAAGGAGATAAGCTTCATCATACAGAAGCTATTATCATTGATGAAACCTCATTTGACCAATGCCGGGAAAAACGGATAGCTTTATTTGGCAGTGGGGCCGATAAATTTGCCGAGATGTTTAAGGGTTCTGATAAGATTTCCGTTATTCCCCATTTTAAAAACACAGCCAAACACCTCTGTCCTTTGGCCTTTCATAAATATATAAACCAGGAATTTGAAGATCTGGTCTATTTTGAACCTTTTTATCTAAAGGATTTTGTACCCACGACACCGAAGAAAAGAAATTAGAGCCATTTTTTCCGTTTGAACCAATAATAAATCAGGAGGGCCAGCGTCGCCATGGCCAACATGATCGTCGGATATCCGTAATACCATTCCAGCTCGGGCATATTTTTGAAATTCATGCCATAAACACCCACGATAAAAGTCAGGGGCATGAAGAATACGGAAATGATAGTCAGTGTTCGCATGATGTCGTTAGTGTGGTTGGATTCGATGTTAAAGTATACGCTTAGTAATTGGGCGGTGTTTTCAGCCATGTTGCGGTATAAGGTGGAAGAGCGTGCATATATGTCCTTGAGGTCTTGCGTGTAGATGTTTTGAAAGGCTGGAAGATGAAAATAATCTACAATATCCCGATACAGTGTCAAGATGATGCGAATGACGTCAATCTGCCGTTTGATGTAATACAGCTGTCGGAGAAAGTCCTTTTTGCGTTTGTGTAGAAATACCATTTCCTCGTAATTGTCTAACTGTACACTTAATTTATTGATGACCAGGTTCTCAAAGGTTTTGAGTGCCTCGGAGGTGATATGATTGATAAAGGTGCGGCTAGAGTTGAGTTTGACCGAAGGGAAGTTTTCCATCAGCCGTTCAAGATAATCGACTTGTCCACGGTGAACGGTAATGACGTAATCCTGTCCAAGAAAGACGGAGACACGTTCGGTAATTTCTGTCAACGAGTCGGAAAAATTGTCAAAATCTTTCGGAATGGAGCGCAAGATAAGAAAATGGTAATTTTCAAACTCTTCGATCTTTGGCAGTTGTCCGATTTGTAGACAATCTTTGATGGAAGCCTCGTTTAGCTTAAACCGGGCCTGCAGTGGTGCAAAATCGGCTTCTGTAGGATTAGGAATGTCGTACCATTCAAAAGAGTTGTTGGATCTGTCTAAGATTTGTCGTACCATATTCGGAACAGATTAATTCTACAAGCAAGGTATAAATCAATCAGGTAAAAAGCAAATGAAACACATGGAGATGACCTTCGGATAATCTAATGGATATGATGCGTCTTCTCTCAGATGCATATTGGGAGCATAGGGTGTTGTTTTTGAGTTAGGGATATTTTTGTTGAATATTTTTTTACATTATTTTCTGTATTGACTGCTCTTCCTGTTATCTTTGACTTATAAGTTCCTCGTGTTTTATATACAAACCATATCGAGTATTAAACCTTAGAAATGTGAACCGATACAAAGTCATTGGCATTATATGTATATTACAGCTGCTTTTTGTAGCGCCCCTTCAGGCTCAGTATGATTCGTTGTTATACAAGCCCTATGGAAAAAATGTACTCGGCATCCATGCGATGTACAGGGATTTGATAAATATACCGGATTCTGCACAAAGAGCTGAAAAAGCTGCGGAAATCAAGCATTTTGCCTTACAGCATAAAGACAGGGGACTGGCAATGAATGTAGATTTTTTTCTGGTGTTCTGGAATGCTTTTTACCAACGGCAGCCCCGGGAAGTATCGTTGTGGAAATTGAAAGAGCAGGTCAATCGGGCCAGTGAAGAAAATATTGATTTTTTGAGGGCGCGCTCTTTAAGGGCTTTAGCAGAATTTTATTGGAAAATCGAGAAAAATTATGAGCTGGCTTTTGAACAATATTTTTTGTTGGATAAAGAATTAGTCGCCACTAACCTGAATGATTATCCTGAAATGGCGAGAGATCTAATGCAGATAGGTGAAGCATATTATTTTTTTCAGGATTATACGATTGCCAAATCATATTTTAAAAGAGCCATAGCATTGCCTGAAAACGAGTTTAATACGATGGTTATTAACGCCGCAAGGAATACTTTGGGCTTATGTTACCAGCAACTTGGCAATCTTGATAGTGCAGATTATTACTTTAGTGAGGTACAGAAAACATCTTTTTCCGAAGCCTCGGTTTGGAAAAGGATAGCGACGGGCAATTTAGGTCTGAGTATGTACCTACGTCGGCAATATGATAAAGCCGTTCCGCTATTGGAGATAGATTTTTATCGTTCTGTTACCGAAGGCGATTATGGTTGTGCGGCAGGAGCATCCATTGCTCTGGCAGATATCTATAGGGATAAGGGAAGGATGGAACAAGCCAAAACATTCATTGTCCATGCGCAGGACTATATCCGGAAGGCAGAGCAACCGGATAGGTTGCGGTTGTTATACCCGATCATGAGTAAGTGGTATGCTGCTACGGGCGATATGGAGCGGTCAAAGCAATATGTTGACTCTTCGGTTGTTGCTTTGAACCGGTACAATGAGAAATTTAGTGCGTTGAAAGTGCTAAGGGCACAGCAAAAGATGGATCGCCAAAAAGAAGAATTACAAATAGCGGCATTTACATTAGAAAAAGAACGGAAAACCGCTGAACGAAATCTGCTTATGTTGCTGGTGGTGATCTTGTGTGTCATAACTGCGCTCACGTATTACATACAAAAGAAAAGAAGGCTGGCGAAAGAGATAAAATTACAGGCAGCAACGCAGGAGCTGGAGATCGCAAGACTCAACTTAAACAGTTTTGCAGAGAACATACAGGAAAAAAATAAGCTCATCGAAAATCTGGAAGAAAAGCTAAGCAATAATCATCATATCGATGACCATCTATTAGTGCAACTCCAGCAGTCTATTATTCTAACGGAGGATGATTGGCAAGATTTCAAAACCCTGTTCGAGCAGGTACATGCTGGTTTTTTATATCGGTTGAAAGAAAAATATCCTACGATTTCACCTGCTGAGACCCGTTATCTTTCATTGGCAAAACTCAATTTTTCAAGAAAAGAAATGGCATCTGCTTTAGGAGTTTCCACCCAAAGCATTCATACCAATTGGTATCGTATCCGTAAAAAATTAGAACTTTCTGAAAGCGCAACAGTAGAAGACCTTATTAAAACGATTTAATTTATCACAATTATGTAGTAAGTGATTTTATTTGTAATCAATTGATTTACAGTAATAGTTTTTATTTGTGATGTTTTTGTGATGTCCCTTTTTACTCCTTAAAAAGCAAAATGCGTTTATTTTACTTGCTGTAATTTTAAATTCACGTTGCTTTGAAACAATCATTACTTTCTTTTAGAAATTGGCTTAATGTGAAATCTTCTTTTGCCATTCAGCCTATAACGCACATTTTCGGAAATTCTTGTTCCGGTTCATTGATTATGCACTATAAAAAGTCAACAACCCATCAGCTGGCTGTATTTTGGCTGACGCTGGCAAGTGTATTATATTCTCCGTCCGCAACAGCACAAAACCTCCCCAACAATATTGGGAACAATGTCGGAACGCAGCTAACCAATACCAACGGACAGTGGGTTACGGTAAATCCCGCTTCTCCCGGTAACAGTGATATACTGGAAAGCCAAATTTTCAGAATGCCGCAAAAAGGAAGCGGTGTAGTGGGCATAGAATTTAAGATTGTAGGTGCGGACGGCGGAACAGCAAGATACCTTTGGGGTGCAAACAACCAGTTCTCCAAAGGCGGTGGCGGCGGACAAGTCCAGTTCACAATGGATTTGAGAAAAAAAATATCGCTTGGTTTTGAAACCCAAATGTATGGACAGCCTTTTTTCGTAACCTATGGCAAAAAGGGCGAAAGCAAGCAGATAAGCAAAGGCTTTTTCGTGAGTGCAGGTGGCGGCGGTTCTACCGGAATGTCTTGGTTAGTTGGGGGGGCAAGTCATAACGAGTTGAATAGCAAGTATCTGATTGCGGCCGCAGGCGGTGGTGGCGGTGGTTTTTCATACGTATTTGGAACTTTGAATGGAAATTCCGCTATTCGGAATGCCAAGACGGACTTTGGTTGGACCGGCACCAGTACTAATTATATGTCTTTTAATTATGGTGTGAATCAACAGACGGGAATAGCGGATTTGACGATAGTTTCCGGAGGAAGTGATTTGTTGTATTCCCAAGAGGTCCCGGCTACCTGTTGCACCCTCAAGTCAAAGCGATATCTTACAACGGGTCTGGTACATTACAAGTTGGAGTGGGGGGTTGGAGCCAATGGTTTCCATTCTATGACTCACGGACAGGGAGGAGGACAGCCTGTTGCTATTTTTTCAGGGTCGGAGGGCTCAAATGATTTCACAGGGATCAACGTGCCTCGGATGCTTCAAGTCTATCAGTTGGGGGGCAAAGGCGGTGCCGGATTTGGCGGTGGCGGTGCAGGCTCTTCTACCACATCGGGTGAGGATATGTCTGCCAGGATCACGGCAGATGGTCTCCCCACAGGAGGAGCAGGAGGAACGGGAAGTGTCGTCCGTATTGCAGAGGCAAATTATTTTCCCGACAATGGCGATGGCGGCTGGAATGATTACTCCGCAGCGTTTGCAGATAATGTGAGCATCAGTTCACGCACACAGACAGACAATCCGCAGAGCGGCTATATGATGTACCGTACCATTGCAGATACCGAAAGCCCGCAGATTAATCTCAGCCATATGACGGTGTATCTGAAAGACGGAAACACCTATTGGAACTACAATCCCGAAGTGAGTTTTGAGGAAGCAATGCAACCCTACATCATGCAGGAAAACGGCTTTTATGACAATGACGGCATTGCTTCCGTTACCGGAAAAGTAATGGGAACGCCCATTACCAGGTTTGAATGTTATATGGGAAGAAGCGAGGCAAGTGAAGTTCCGGTGGACATTACCGTAACCGACGTTGCAGGGAACTCCACAACCAAACTCGTGATGATAAGGGTTATCGACCCTTTCAAGCCGTTTGTGGTGTCGCCCGATGCAAACAACAATCCCATTAATGTAAATGACGGTCCCGTTACCTTGACCGCTTCCCATTTCCCGAAAGGATATGACGGATGCAACGGAAACAACGTAACCACTGTTTTCTCTCCTACCACCTTTTACTGCAATGATGCGGGACAGAAAACCATATCGTACCATTTCCTGGACAGAGACGGAAATACAAGTCCTACTTACAATAGAACCTTTACCATTGTCTGTACCAATCCGAGTAACGATACAGGCGGAGATAACGGAGGAAACGAAGATACGGGAAACAATAACGATAACAACCAAAACACCAACCAGCGGTATCTCTATGTGGACAAAACCGCACAGGGAAACAATGACGGCTCATCCTGGGCAAATGCCTTTACCGATTTGCAAAACGCCCTCAATTACAATGAGTCTGTAACGGCAATTTATGTGGCAAAAGGAACATATTATCCGACAAGCACCACAGACAGAGCGGTTTCCTTTGTCTTAAAAGAAAATGCAAAAGTTTACGGCGGTTTCCCAAGCGGAGGAAGCAGTTTTACAGCAAGAAATCCCGAAGCAAATCCTACGATATTGTCGGGGAAAATCAGTGCGACGGAAAACAGCTATCACGTGGTAAAGATGACGGGAAGCAATACCCATCTGGAAGGATTTACTATTCAGGATGGAAAAGCCGACCAAACGATACCCGACGGAGGAGGCGGAGTTTGGGTATCGGGAACGAATACGACGGTACGGAATTGTAAATTTTTCAACCATTACTCCAATTACTTCGGGGGTGCTTTCTATGCCAACGGACACGGAACGCTAAACATTATCAACTGCGAGTTCAAGGACAATCTTACGGAATTTTACGGCGGTGCGGTATTTCTGTATAGTAATGATATGAATGTGAAAATAGTCAATAGTATTTTCCACCACAATATGTCATATAATTTCGGCGGTGCTATTTCCAGTCAGAATTCGCTGGAAGTTACCAACTGTACGTTCAGCTACAACAATGCGGGTCAAGGAGCAGGAGCAATACAGTCCTCCCGTAATACCAAACTCCACAACAGCATTCTGTATTTCAACACCGTAACAGACCCAAATCCGAATTTTCAGATAACCAGCCAGATACACTGCAGTAATGCGCAGGCAGATTACTGCAACATCGAGGGAAGCGGTGGAAGTACCGCCTGGACATTGGAAACATTTAATGGCGTACAGGATTTGGGACACAATATCGATGTCAATCCTGTGTTCAATGTTTCTC
>JBEBRE010000055.1:0-19271 GCA_040394995.1 Sphingobacterium wenxiniae | reverse complement strand
GTTGTTGTCTTCACGTCTTCAGCACCCGCTCCACGGAAGGCAACTTTGACAAGTTTGTCTCCGACATACGTTTCAAAAGCAACGGCATTTTTCCATAGCGCATTATCGATAATAATCTTCCCTTCTTCACGCATAAAACCTGTACCGCTGACACCGGCAAGAGATTGTTGATTTTTGTAAATCTCGATACTGTTTGCCGTTAGGTAATGCAATACAGGGGTATTGGGCTTCGGATATTTGGATGCATGCGATATGACCGCTTTTACATCTTCCGATGTGATGTTCATTCTTCCTACCGTGTAGTCGTCAACAATAAGGTCAATGGGAGCAAGAATACCTGATTTTTCAAAGAAATCGGTTAAATCCAGTTTAGAAACATCGCAGGCATTTTTGACAAATTCCAGCTGGTAATAACTGTCCTGAGTCGCATCTATTATCGGATTGTCGATTGCTTTGATGAAAACATCGCCATAAAAATCTTTATTGCCCCAAGAATGGCCTTCACCGACAACGGCAAAATAGAGCTGCAGCTGCCATAGAGGCACTAATTTTACAAAATGATCGCCTCCCCAATCACGAGGACGCTCCCGTTGCCAACGATCGGGACCGGCCTGCGTAAGCCATTGCTGCTGGTGCACAAAGGCCGATTCCATATATGCTGTAATTCTTCCTCCGACTTTAGGCTCGTCATAATCTTTCAACTTTTCACGTTCCAATTTGGGACTGTTAGGATTGTAGAGATATTGGGTCCACACCGAATAGACATTGTTCGTGACCTCCGTCGTACCCACCCATTTCATATTCGGGCGGACTTGGTTGACATGCCCAAATTCGTGGGCTACGCCCCATGAGTTTTTGCGAAGGTTTGGAATATGGGCAACCGTCCGCATCGTGTTGTCATGAAAGGCCGCGCCTATACCATCAGCGTGCATAAAGCCTTTCCAAACGACCCTGCCAAACATGTGGTTCTTAGGCTCGCGGTGATATTTGACCAAGCCCATGATTTCGTGCTGTATGTTGATGATGGAGTCGTACAGTTGCATCAGCTCCACGCCATGTTCGGGGTTTTCTTTTTTCAACGATTCCACCGCATAGGCCAACTGTACTTTTTTGCCTACTAAGTCCACCACCGGACCATATGCCGTAGCTAGGATGTGCTGATAGGCGACATTGTCGTTTTTTTCAAGGTCGAACACACCATTAATTTTTCCAGAAAGGATATGCACATCAATCTGAGGCTGTTCTTGCCCGTCTTCGGTAAAATACTGGATATAGCTGTTCCCTTTGCTTTTAACGGTAAAGCGATTCAGCCCTGATTCGAGCGGATAAGTTTCTCTCTTAAAGTCTTCATCATCCCAATTGGCGACAACAAGCGCTATCTTTTGGTCGGAAGTATTCTCCACCCAAACCAACGCCTCTTCATTTGCAGGAAAGTAGATTCCCGTTGGGTTTTCAAATTGGGAATACGGGCTTGTTTTCAATCGCTTAGCCAGCGCTCTTGGGTGCAGGTAGCTTTGGTATGATTTATAGCGCTCGGCTAAAGGATAGTTCTTTTGGAAAATTGCCGTGGCAACTTCTTTCAGTACCGAATCTTGCATCTTGGCAATGGCTTTCAGTGAGGTTTTACGGTTTAAAGTCGTGAGTTCTCTGTTTCCGAATACTTTCAAGTCTTGTTCGCTTTGAGCATAAGACAACAGAAAGCCAAAAGCCAACAGGCTGGTTAACAAGTATTTTTTCATTTTTTCAGTTTAAATTTGGCTTGAAATTAAGGAAAGATTAGATGGTTAAAAAGGCAGTGAAGAATATCAAACGATTGTGTAATCGGGGTTTTACAAAGTTTCTGATAAGCATGCGGAAAAACAATTAGTTTCTTATCTTTATCATGAACACTAATGTTTAACATCATGATTGGGAATAAAATTAGATTTGTTGCCATAGGCTGCTTTTTCAGTTTCTCAACATTATTTGCACAAGAAAACATAAGAGATAGCCAGCGAACGTTACAGTCGCCTTTGGTCCATTCAGATAATTCCGTGACATTTCGGCTAACTATACAACGAGAAGGGGATGTCTATGTCGTAGGTAACTGGCCGAACGGAAGAGCAAAAATGTTGAAGGATTCAATCAGCTTCTATTATACAACGGCGCCATTGGGATCAGATTTGTATATGTACAATTTTGAAATGGATGGAGCAATGATAAACGATCCTTTGAATTTATATAGAATCCGTGATGTAGGCAGTAGGTTTAACTACTTTATGACACATGGAGACCAAGCACAGCTATACCAAGTCAATGATGTGCCACATGGTACGGTAGCTAAGCGATGGTACGACTCGCCTACGTTACAGATGATCCGGCGAATGACGGTGTATACACCCCCTGGTTACGAAAACACAAAAGAAAAATTTCCAGTACTGTATCTGTTGCATGGTATGGGAGGTGACGAGGAGGCTTGGCCCTCTTTGGGAAGAGCCACCCAAATATTGGATAATTTGATCGCGCAGCGAAAGATAAAGCCGATGATTGTGGTGATGCCAAATGGACATGTAAGCAATACTGCTGCGCCGGGAGAATCGTCCAAAGGGCAATATGTGGTTCAATCCCGGACACCAGATGTGGGGACAGGCCAAATGGAAGAATCATTCATCGATATCATACAATTTGTTGAGTCCAATTATAGAGTGATTAAGAAAAAGGATGCTCGGGCCATTGCCGGGCTCTCTATGGGCGGTTCCCATAGCCTATTCACAGCGGCGTACCTCAATAACCACTTTGATTATATCGGTTTGTTTTCTGCCGCTTTCCGCATGAATAATAATATACAGAACCCTGTTTTCGACCAATTTGATAAAAATCTCATCCGACAACGGGACAATGGATATAAATTATATTGGATAGGCATGGGAAAAGAGGACTTTTTGTATCACACAGGAGAAGAATACCGAAAAAAGCTCGATAGTATCGGTATGAAGTACACCTATCGCGAGAGCGACGGGGGGCATACCTGGTCCAACTGGCGATTATACCTTTCCGAATTCTTACCTTTGCTTTTTCAATGATGATGGTGAGGCCTGAAAAGCAACAAGCATTCCAAAAGTATAGCAAATCGCTCTTTTGTCATCCCGACGATAGGAGGGATCTAAAACAATATGCAAATTTATTTACAATTTCTTAGATCCTTCACTGCGTTCAGAGCTTGTCCCGATTTCCTTCAGAGAGCTCCCTTTGGTCGTTTATCGGGAATGACAGAATAAGAGCTATATGTTATTTTTAACACTTTAGGTTAGCAGGGAATTCCTCCTTAACTTTACACGCGTGCAATTCTTGATAAAGACTGTTTATCAGGTTCGTAACGCCAATGTTAGTCATTTTGACACACTTATTTTGATCTCAACGGGTTTGCCCTAATAGAAAAATACAAAATAAATAATAGCTAATATCACGACAGCGATGATAATCGTCCATTTTACCGTGAGTCCAGCTGGTTTATCATTAGGTTCTTCTTTTACCACTTCCGGCACTTCTTGAGCTGGATTTCCCTGGATGGATTCGTTCATGTCATTTTTTTCGTTTTCCATATCATTATCCTTTCTATAACTCCTTTATACCTGCTACACATATCCCAACTTATGTTTTAAACAAAATAGAGAAGACATTGTTTGGATTTTGGATTGCAGGTAGGACAACCGTTTATTTCGTTTGTGTTTTTGTTGTTATTCCGGTACTTAATGTAATGTCTTTTAGCTATATTTGCCCCTTATGAGCAAGCAAACAGACGATTTTTTCAAAAACATTATATCGCATGCCAAGGAATACGGATTTGTGTTTCCTTCAAGTGAAATTTATGACGGCCTAAGTGCCGTATATGATTATGGTCAGTTAGGCGCAGAATTAAAGAACAACCTAAAGACCTATTGGTGGAAAGCCATGGTGCAATTGAACGAAAATATTGTGGGCATTGATGCCGCAATTTTCATGCATCCCACTACTTGGAAGGCTTCGGGGCACGTAGATGGTTTCAATGATCCCATGATTGATAACAAAGATTCCAAAAAACGTTATCGTGCCGACCAATTGATCGAGGATAAAATCGACCGCTATCAAAAGGATGGAAAAACGGATAAAGCCGCAACATTGCAAAAAGACTTGGACGACGCCTTGAACGCTGACGATCTGGTTCGCCTAAAAGTCATCATCGAAGAACACGATATTGTCTGCCCAGTTTCGGGAACAAAAAACTGGACCGATGTACGCCAATTCAATTTGATGTTTGCGACCCAAATGGGTGCCATGGCTGATGGAGCGGAACAGGTTTACCTACGGCCGGAGACAGCCCAAGGTATCTTCGTCAACTTCCTAAACGTACAGAAAACCGGAAGAATGAAAGTTCCTTTTGGTATCGCCCAGATTGGTAAGGCATTCCGCAACGAAGTGATCGCCCGCCAATTCATCATGCGCATGCGCGAATTTGAACAGATGGAAATGCAATTCTTTGTGCGCCCCGGTTCCGAGTTGGACTGGTACGCCAAATGGAAAGAAATTCGTTTGAAATGGCATCTGTCATTAGGTTCGAATCCTGCAAAATACCGTTATCACGACCACGTAAAACTAGCGCACTATGCCAATGCGGCGGTAGATATCGAATACGAATTCCCGTTTGGTTTCAAAGAAGTAGAGGGCATCCATTCACGCACAGACTTCGACTTGAAACAGCATCAGGAGTATTCGGGTAAAAAAATGCAATATTTCGACCCCGAGATCAACCAAAGCTATATTCCGTATGTTATCGAAACTTCTATTGGATTGGACCGGTTGTTTCTGACCGTCTTGTCTAATTCTCTCGTACAGGAAGACCTTTCCACGGAGGAAAAACAAGATTCACGTGTGGTCTTGAAATTTCATCCGGCCATCGCTCCTGTAAAAGCAGCCATATTACCTTTGACAAAAAAGGATGGGTTGCCGGAAAAAGCACGCGAAATCATGGCCAAGTTAAAATTGGACTACAATATCCAATACGATGAAAAAGACTCTATAGGTAAGCGCTACCGCCGCCAAGATGCTATTGGTACACCTTTCTGTATTACAGTTGACCACCAGACATTGGAAGACAACACGGTCACTATCCGCCATCGTGACAGTATGCAACAGGAGCGTGTTAATGTGGCCGACCTGGGCCATATTATCGGTGATTTGGTCAGCTGGAACAACCTCTTGACACAGCTAGTTTAATAGCTCTTTTACTACAAAAAAAGAAAAAGGTAGTGGTATAAACCATTACCTTTTTTCTTTTTGTTAACTTTGACATCAAACCAACGAGACTATTTATAGTCTTACTAAATAAAAGTAAATATGAAGAAAATTTCAGGATTAGGATGCATCCTCGGGCTGATGAGTTGCTTAACGTTCCATGTGGCACATGCACAGACAAGAAATACCGCAGATACGTTAACGGCAGTGTCAGGCATCAACAATGCCCAAGAACTTAAAATGCAACAAAAAGAGCAGGCTGCCGAGCTTAAACGTCAAAAACAGGTGGAAAAAGAAAAAGCCAAAGCTGACAAAGAAGTGGCCAAACGCCAAAAGCAAATCGAAAAGCAACAAAAGGAGCTAAAAAAGGCGGCGAAACAACGTGAAAAGGAACAGAAGAAATATGCCAAGGCAACCAAAAAAGTAGATGGCTTGGAGAAGAAGATCAAGAGTCAGGAAAAGAAAGTAACAAAGCTGGAAAAAAGCCTGGATAAAAAAGTACGAAAAGGTAAAATCTCTGCTATCGAAGAAGAAAAAGCTAAAATCGAAATTAGTAAACAAGAAATCAAGCTAAAAGAGTACCAGACGAATCTGGATAAAGCAAGACGAGATGTCATTAAGCTTCGTTAATGCTTAAACGTATAAAAAACGGCCGGATGTACATCTGGCCGTTTTTTATGATCTTAAAAATCCTCCTCGACCTCTCCTTCCCAAGTTTCATCATATGCAATGGTGAAATGAGCATCTGTACCTACCCCACCCAAAAGCTCACCACGAAAAACGAGTTGCACATTGTTTCTGACGGCCGCGCTTACCGTAAAAGTCCGTAACAAAACATTATCCGTATCATACACTTCTACCGTATAGGATAAATTTCCCGGTGTCCATATGTGCCCCATAAACTGGTTGAAAACAATTTCTTTGCTGTTATTCGCAAAATCAGGCACTATCGTCATATCTGACTGATCCAAAACAGGGTTCGTCATACTATTGGAAAACGGAGCATAAAAATAAGGATCGTGCATAGGAGTAATGATAATCCTATCCACTCTCGACAAATCCCGAGTATCTGTAAATTCAAATTTCACTTGGCTATAATAGCGTCCGAGTACCAAATCCAATGTTATATCATCACGTACCGAAAAGGTGTCTACCGCTCCAAATACCTGCGCTCGGTAATTGGAAAATGGATTGGCTATAGAGTATTCGTCCGCGCTTCCTTGTTCTGGAACCTCCAGCTCAGCATTGGATACGTTTGTCACGAAGGAAGCGTAATAGTCGCCTACCGGAAGCGTGAGCGACAAATCAGGCAGTTGCCCCGGTGCAAATGCTTCTTCACCAGCCATAATCAGACTTTTGCTGACCGCATCAAAGATATGGTAATGCAGTTTGAACACCGTTGCGCCGCTGACTGTCTCGGAAATGCCCACCAAACGGAAGTTGTCTATCTTCATCACACCAGTCGTCGGGTTATAGTCTCCCGCAGTTCCACGTTCTCCTGCCAATGGAATGATTTTTAGAAACAATTTAGCTTCAAAATCCAGTTCTATGGTATCGATGTGAAAAGTAAACGTATTTTTTGCTTGAGCTTTGTTCGTGTTGCTAAACTGATTATCGCTTTGGATCTCTGAATAGTTTATTCCATCCTGTGAGTACAACAGGTCAAAACTCTTTGGTCCTGTACCCGATGATCCGATATCAAATCCCAATGATTGCACCTCCAACACCTGCGTCAAGGGCAGTTCAAAGACCAATTCTTCTACTCCTTTCAAGCTCAATGCCTTTCCGGCCCGATAGGTATCATAGCTCCACCCCGTTGCAAAATCATCCGGTGTTTCCCCGCCATTATACGCAATCTTTGCGCCGTTGGCAACCCGAATATCCGGAACGGTGTTATCGCTGTTGAACGACCAATAATAAAGATAGCCTTCTTGGGTATTCTGGGTTTGGGCAGGCTGCAGGGAGGCTGTTTTAAACAATGCTTTGCTTGATAGCTTTGCCATTCCCAATGGCGTAACAGCTGTTCCAAATTCCTTGAATTTGAAATTTACGGTATAGCTTTCATCGACGTCATGTTGTATTAACGCATCTTTCTTACAAGAACTAACTATAAAAATGACGAATACAAAATAAAGGCTATACCAAAATGAACTGGTAAGTCTTTTCATGTTTATCAATTGATTATTTTAACGAAGATAACAATTTGACATTAAAGTTGCTTGGTGTGGGGAGATTTTTTTCTTTCATTATAACGAAAAGGAATCTCGGCCTTGCACCGTGCATCGGCTCAGACCATGAAGCAAGTTTATAATCTTTGGAGGCACGCGACGGAGTCGCGCGCCAGCGGAACGAGATTCTCGCTAAAGCTCGTTTAAACGCTGTTGTAACGCTTCTATCAGTTTTCCATTTAGCGGATACGTAAAACTGTGATTGATAATGGAAAGATCCGAAGCGTTCACCAAAATGTAATGGGGCAATCGTGTCACACCATATTTTTCAGACATAAAATTGGCATCGGTAACATTCAACCGGTAGCTATCCTTGCTGATGCCTAAGTCCCCGCTCGCTTTTTTCCAATCTTCATAGTTCTTTTCCCAGGTTAAAAAGATAGGTTTAATGCCCGAGGCAGCCATCGATGCCGATTGATTCTTAATTTGCCGGATATCGTCTTTAGATTCACTGTTCCAGCTACTCCAAAACACCAGTAAAAGCGCCTTTTGGTCTTTATAATTGGCCAATCTCAGGCTATCCCCGTTGGGATTTCGTGGGATAATATTGGGAAAATCGGGCATATTTTCATAAAAATCACGTACAGTAGATACCTTTTTTTCGGCAACTCGATACAAGGAAATTCCTTTCAGGCTATCGGGAATGGTTTCCAGAATTTCGGCATATTTTGCATAGTTTGCCCGTCCTATTTGCTCTTCCTTCATCAGAAAAAGTTTGAGGGCAGGATGTGTACCTGCCTTTTCGATATAGGACTTCTTGAAATCATCATACAAGCTATTGCGTTCCTTTCTCAATTCGCCCGATCTTTCAACGGCCTCTGAATACGTTTTGGGGTTGTCGAACTGCTCGCGCAATCCGGCCGATTTGTTGCTCAGTTTTCTTTTTTCCTGCTCAAATGCCTGCAACATATCATAATATTCGTTCATGGCCTCCGAATTGGTCTCAAAATGCGTCGCTACAACCTGATTCCCGTTATACTGATCAACTACCAGTTGATAGGATTTTCCGTTTTCCAAATAAACTTTAAATTTTTGTCCTTGGATAACCAAATTATAAAAATTCGGTTCAGCTAATTCGCCTTCCAACTGAAAACGGCCATCTTTTACATAAGCTTGCAACAAGGGCTGCAAGGTATTTTCATCCGTATTGATAAGCACCTTCGCACTATCGGGGATCTTGGTCTCGCCAGTGATCGCCACCTTGATCAAATCTGGAAAGAACACAGTGTCTTTGACAGAAGAATTGCCTTTATTTCCAGAGCGATGGCAACTACATAACGTAAAAACAGCAATAAGCAAAATAAAAAATCTCATGGCTTTAAAATTATATTCTTTATTACCCGTTGTGCATGATCAGATAAAAACCGCTCTATTGTCATGCTAGGGGAACTGAATTGCGAAGCAATCATCCATGCCTCTGAAAACAAAAGCTAATGGATAACCATCTATTTACTATATAGTTTATAGATCCTTCCTTCGTCAGGATGACAAAGAAACGCACATAATGCACAACGGGTTATATTCTTTATCCTAAAGTCTAATTTTTTCTCTTTTTCCATTAACCAATACCTTAATCTCTTCTCCCTTATTCCCCCGCATTTTGTAGTCTATCACGGTTCCGTCTTTCCAAACAATATCAACGACAACATTCCCTCGAGCTTTTAATCCTTTGACGTTTCCATCTTTCCAAGCACTGGGCAAGGCCGGCAACAGGTGTATGTAACCGTCATGCGATTGGAGCAACATTTCTGCTATCCCGGCAGATCCGCCAAAATTGCCATCAATCTGAAAAGGTGGATGCGCACAGAACAGGTTCGGATAGGTCCCTGCACCAGCCCCTCCATACGTCACCTCATCCTTAAAAGCCGGTTTTAAAAGTTGCCTCAGAATTTCCAATGCGTGATTGCCATCGTGCAGACGTGCCCAAAACAAAATCTTCCAGGCCCTTGACCACCCTGTCCCCTCATCACCGCGGACTTCCAAGGTCTTCCTTGCAGCATCCGCCCATTCGGGCGTACTTACGGGAGAAATAAAATTGGCTGGATATAAGCCGTATAAGTGGGAAACATGCCGATGCTTTGGTTCGACTTCTTCGTAATCTTCTAACCACTCCATCACGCGAC
The DNA here is from genome assembly GCA_040394995.1 of Sphingobacterium wenxiniae. GTDB lineage: Bacteria > Bacteroidota > Bacteroidia > Sphingobacteriales > Sphingobacteriaceae > Sphingobacterium > Sphingobacterium wenxiniae_A. Next base: position 9,670 of record JBEBRE010000055.1, on the reverse strand, counting down.
CCGATTTGCTGACCACGACCGGTGGAAGGAGTTGTTTCATATCCGCAGCCAATGCCATGGCAAAACTGTCCTGCAGGTTCAGTATCTCATTTGACGACATCACAGCTTGGTACAATTCCCGTACGATTTGGTTATCTATGGTCGGCCCCATCACCACGGAAGCGTGCTTACCATTTGGTAATCTAAACCCATTTTCGGGAGAGACCGATGGCGATGTCACTAACCAGCCTGTCTTGGGATCTTTGACCAAGGTCGCCTTATAAAATACTGCAGCACCTTTTAGAATAGGATACACATCTGCCAAATAGGCCTTGTCTTTGGTAAAAAGGTAATGTTCCCACAAATGATTGCACAGCCAACCAGATGCTGTACTTGATCCCCACGAAGCCTGTTCTCCCGGCGCCGAATAGCCCCATACATTTGTCATCATATAAACCACCCAACCCGGTGCATTATAATAAGCTTTGGCCGTCTTCTCTCCTTCTTTTGCAATACGCTTAATCAGTTCGATAAAAGGTTTATGGTACTCAGAAAGATTGCTGACTTCCACTCCCCAATGGTTCATTTGCGCATTGACGTTCAAATGATAATCGCCATTCCAAGGTGTTTGGATCTGATGCGCCCATAGCCCCTGCAAGTTGGGTGGAAGCGAATTGGCAACATGGGGGGCCGTACTCGACATACTTAGATATCGGCCATATTGGTAATACAATACGGCCATCGCATTATCTTGCTCGGGATGGGCATGAAACTCCCGAATCCGCACATTGGTTGGCACATCCACTTTGGAGACCTCGTCCTTGATGGAAAGAGACACCCGATTGAATACTTTGCAGTAGGCCCGATGATGATTTTTCAAAAGTTTAGCATATTTCCATTTTTTCACATCTGCCAATGTGCGATTCACCTCCCCGATAGGATCATGTCCGTAATAACTGGTCGAAGCGGCAAAATATACCCATACTTCATCCGCATTTTTGATAATGACTTGATGGTCGTATACCTGTCTGGTCCCACCTTTGGCCAATATTTTAATTTTTCCAGCAAAAGACAAACCTTTACCCCCCTTCCCGTCTGGAAGAGTTCCTGTAAGGCTGATACCTTCCTCATCTACTTTCATGTCGTCTACATGCTCTTCCCGATAGAAATGGGTAGCCAGGGAAATAGCACCTTTTTTATCAGCAGACAGCCGAACTACGCCTACATTTTGATCAAATGAGGTAAAATATTCACGTAGATAGGTGATGCCATTGGCTTTAAAAGTTGTCGTTGCCTTTGCTTGGGCAAGGTCCAACGTTCTTTTATAGTCCGTCGGATTTCCTTCAATGAAATAGAGAAAATTGAGGAAGCCGAAATTCTGAAAACAGCCATAAGGAACATCAGCACCATTCCCATAGCCCGACCCTTTTCCTTTGCAGACAAAATTTTGGTTGACTAAGGCCTCTGCTTGGTCATTTTTGCCTTCAAATAGAAACCGCTGTATCTGCCCGACACTTTTATAGGCATCATAATTATTAGGATCTTCCGGACTCCCCGACCACATCGAGATCTCATTTAAGACAATTGATTCATCCGTTATACCACCACTGGGCATCATTCCTATCTGTCCATTGCCCAAGGGAAGATATTCCTCCCACCGCTGCGCTGGCTTATCATACCAAAGCGTAAGGTCCTGAGCCAACAAAGGCGTGATGCACCACAAAAAACTACATACGGTTAGGCATCTTTGCGCGATAATTCTCATCTATATAACGTTATTTCTGCTACCGTAAACGACTGACCGATGGTTTCCGTCGGGACAAACTTGATATATTTCGTTTTCAAGGGTTCACCAAAATAGATCACTTGCTCTATCGGGTTGGCCTGAATATTGGAAAATTCGCCCTGCCGGTATGGTTTCCAATCTTTATTATTATCGCTGATCAGCAAGGTAAATTTCGTCACTATGCCTTCTTTTTGCCCATCTTGACGAGGTAAATAGCCAATAGCTCCAATGCCTTCGCTCAATCTGAAGACCACGCCTTCTCTTCCTTGGGTCAACGTGGCAAAAGTCTGCGCATTTGCGTCCATGGCTTGGGCTAACCCCTTGTTGACTACCTGGTAAGCTTTAGCTGGCAATTTTACTTTTGCTGGTACGGTTTTGTCAAATTTAAAATCTTCCTTAAATTCCTTAAACAAAGCAAAATCACTCAGTGTTGGTGCTACGGGCGCATAGAGGATGATTTTCAGTTTAGATGCCTTTACAGGTTCTGTTAATTTTATCAACCGGTTGGCTCCAATACTGGTCGCTTTTGCCAGAGGTTGCCAAGTGTTCTGTTGGAAAACTTCAATGACTACGCTGTCCAGCCGTTGTCCCAGTTTAATGTTTTCCCGCAGGCGGATAAGGTCAAACACCTGTTCTTTCGGCAACGTGATTTCTAAAGACGGACTATGCACATTGTCGTCAGAAGCATAATAGGAATAACGATCGTCATCTAAAAGATGTTTGGTGGAGAATCGATCAGCATTGGCCCGTATATTAGATGCGACAACGGTCGCACCAGATGCCAAATTATGGGCGAAAGTCTTTTGTAGTTTTTGTCCGAAATGAGCTAAAGATTTTACATCGTTGTCATGTAGATAGCCATCAGGCATAGGCGCCAAGCCTAAGTTCATGTTCGCACCACGTCCTACAGACTTCAGATAGATATCAAACAACTGGTCTGGGGTTTTGACACGCTCGTCCTGTTCCGGATGATAAAACCAGCCCGGCCGTTGCGGTACATCGCACTCTGCCGGAATCCAATATTCGCCGCCCCGATCTCCGGTTTCCAAATTAGAATCGTCTACCACGCCCGGTACTGGTCTGCGACCGTCCAAACTTTTGGGAGTGATCGTAGCCCAGCTGGTCTCTGCCGCATACCCCTTTTCGTTTCCTACCCAACGCATATCTGGGCCAACATCGGAAAAAATCATGGCTATAGGCTGATGTTCCCTGACAATGGGCCACGTTTTTTCATACCATTCATAATAGGTAGTGCGGTCAATAATGCGCTTCTCATTTTTACCACCGTAATATCCGTCGCCACCATTGGCACCATCGTGCCACGAAGTGAACAATTCGCCATACCCGGTCATAAGCTCTCTCAACTGTTCCCGGTAGGCTTCAGCATAAGCAGGGGTACCGTATCGCGTATCGTTTCTGTCCCATGCCGACAGATAAACGCCAAACTTCATTCCATGCGTATGTGTCGCTTCCATAAACTCCCGTACCATATCGCCTTTGCCATTTTTCCAGGGAGAATGGGCTACGCTGTAAGAGGTCGTGGCCGTTGGCCAAAGGCAAAAACCATCGTGATGCTTTGCAACCGAAATCAACCCTTTAAATCCGGCAGATGCCGCCGCCTTCGCAATCTGGTCAGCATTAAATTTTCTTGGATTGAAGAGCTGTGGATCAGCATCGCCGTATCCCCACTCCTTATTTTGAAACGTTGTCGGCGTATAATGGATCAAACAATAGGTTTCCATTTCGTGCCACCGCAACTGACGTTCGGATGGCAATGCTCCATAAGGTGCAGGTTCGGATTGTCCAAACAAAAGACATGGAAAAACAAGCGATAAAAAAAACAAACCGGATCTTTTCATATGGGATAACATAAGATACTGCTTGGTGAAAATAAGGTTTTTTATGGAAAATCGTGCATATCCTGTGTTAAAACATAACAAAATTAATGACATCATAAAAAAGATCATTGCTTGCCTATGGTAGGCTGGGTCCGTCGTCTAGATCTAATCCTCTCCATACCTCCTCCAAAAGGTGATATGGAGACGAATCAATTTTTCTAGTTTTTAAAAGTTGGTATCAAACTTTGTGTATCCCCCTCTTTGAGGGGGGTTGCGGTGGCCATGCGGGCAGGAAGGGGGAGGTACTTTTACATTTGACGACGTTTTTTTATCTTAACTTGACGCTTATGCAAATCAAGTTCGTGACAGGTAGCATCTTTCCCTCTCACAATGACAGATATTTTTTGTCACGTACTTAACCTTTATAACTTTTTATCGCTTGGATAATACCTTCCAAGTTCTCGTTAAATTCCAACAATTGGGCAAACACCTTATCGTCTTTCCCCAGCCCGCCATGCTTGTTGTCTTTGCGGAATATTTCCTTAATATTTTCCCAGCGTTTTCTCTCCTCGGAAGTGATCAATCCCGCCAGTTCCTTTAGTTTGAGAAGATTGCTTTCCGTATCAGTTGTCAACGTTTGCGATTCGCTTTCGTAGTGAGCCAAAATCAGGCCGTCAATTTCCTTGTCGTTCATCATTGGCACAACAGGGGCCACCAATTTGCTCATGTTCCGATAAGACCCCTGCATCTTGAACGGAGGTTCGGTCCTATAGCTATCCTGCATGGCCGCACTCTGGATATAATGCCGATTGACCTTTACGACAATATCCCGAATTTTTAGCACATGCCGAAGGACGGCGATAAAATCATCTACATCCTGTTTCAAATAGTTTCCTTCCAAATCGGGTAACTGTTCGGATCCGCTGGTCAAAAAATCAATCAAACCATAGAAATCGTTGAACGACTTGCTGGCTATTTTTTCCAGATAGGGATTTTCAATCGCCGCATTTTCCACCAAGCTGAGGTTAAACAGGTGTTCTGTATCGCCGATGACATCACCCAAATTATACACATCTGCCCGGTTAGCCAACATGTCCGGAATCTGGAATTTTGAACCGCTCTCGGTGTACGGATTTCCGGCCATAACGACACAGAAACGCTTGCCCCGCAAATCATAGGTTTTGCTGTCACCATCAAAGATACCGTCGATCTTGCGCTGTCCATCGGCCAGTGAAATGAATTTCTGCAGAAACTCGGCATTTAAGTGTTGTATATCGTCCAGATATAGCATGACATTGTCTGCCATTTCGAAAGCCAGATTGATTTTTTTTAATTCTTCCCGTTCTCCAGATGTCTTGGCCTCCACCGGATCAATAGAGGTAATGCTATGGCCGATGGTGGGGCCATTAATTTTCACGAAGTGAAGCCCCATGGTCTTGGCTAGATATTCCATCAACGTTGTTTTTCCATACCCCGGTGGCGAAATCAGCAATAACATACCCATCCGTGCCGTTCGTTTGTTGTCTCCCGCCGCACCAAGTTGTTTGGCAAAATTATTTCCAATCAGCGGAAAATAGACCTCGTTGATCAGTTTATTCCGCACAAAGGAAGTGAGCACTTTCGGTTCAAATTCCTTGATTTTTAATTCCTTCTCGTACATCTTGGCGATTTGTTCCTTTAGTCGGCTGAAGGCTTCGAACCGAGGGACTTTCACGGTTGAGAATCCACGTAGTTTCGACATGAAATCGTGGTATTGGAGGGTTAATGAGCCATTTTGCAACACCGGATGATTGCCCCTTAAACCATCTAAAAGTATTTCGTCCTTGCCGAAGATTAGCTCATATTCGTCTTTCGGAAAAAGCAAGGCTGTAGCCGTCTCCTCGATATGCCTGCGGTAGGGTTCCAGTTCTTCCTGTTCGTCGATAAATGCATGGAGCCAGTTCAAGGTCAAATAGAAACGATCGGCCAGGGTGAATTGCTCTTGGCTTAGATCGGATTCAAAGGCCTTACGCGTTTTTTTGCTGTCCAACAACCGTACAAACGCTTGCCGCAAATGATCTGCACGTTCGCTGAGCGAGAATTTACCGTATTTTGTAAATGTTTCAAACAGGTAGGAAGCAATACGCTCCGCTTCAATTCCGGCAAAATCCAACGGTGTCTGCCATGCGCCAAACTGCTTTGCCAAGCCATCGATAACCGATTGATATCGTTTGCTGTTGGGAAAGGTCTTTAACACAACGTTAGTGGATTGTATCAACGCTATTAAGCGCGTGCGATCTTCTTCAGCCAGACTGTGCCAAAAAAGTTGTGCCATAGCGCGCAGGCATGCATCGTAACGCAATAAGTCCAGCCTCTCATCCAGTTGTTTTAATGCGCTATAAAGCAATAGAGCATCGTGATTATGCACACCTTTGATGTAACTTTCTGCATAGTTTTGCTCGATACGTTGCACAATGTAGGATGCGGCTTGAAAGTCTTTCTGCTTTTGGGATGCCAAAAAGGTTTGATAAGCCAAATACTCACCGCGATATACGTCACCATTCTCAGAAACCACTTCCTGATCCCAGATATCCTGATAAGCCGTAATCTCGCTGTTCTTTACTTTCTGATAGAAACCTGTTCCTGTCAAATGGTAGTATAGCTCATCATTTCTGCGCAACAACGTAAGGCTAAGCGATTGATTGTTCACCGCAAACTTGTGCTTACCCAACGCGATAATGTTTTCCCCATCGACATACAGTTCATTTTTATCACGTAAGATGCGAAGAGCATCTTCTTGCGATTTCTTGAGCAGGTTTTCCAAGTTTTCGGCTTTGGAAATATCGTTCAATGATTTGAGCTCGGCAATCAGTTGCCGAATCTTATCGATCATCAGATCCGATGCGTAGAAGCTCAAAATCTCTTCACGCGAGGCAAAGGTTTTTGATTTGTTTTCGATATTCTTCAATACGCGAAGGCCGATTTGTTCCAATGAAGACGTCCGTTTGTTAATCTGTTCGATCAGTTGCTCACGCTTGGTGTTGAACGCTTTAATCACCTCGTCGCGTTTGTCGGCAATCTTCAGTGCGAAATCGTCAAACTCAGAAAACCTACTTTCCAGCTCTTCCAACTGCACGACAATTTTGGTGTAGTATTCTTCCACTTTGTCGGCAGAAGTAGAAAGTTCCAAATAGTTGACTACAGACTGTTCCAACAGCATAAGCTGGGCTGAAAATTCGGCCACCGCTTCTTTGCTTTTCAGCGAATGGAGTTTCCGTGTAAGTTGCGCGCGGACTTCATTCAACGAAGAGAAAATAACCGAAATCTTTTCCACGATTTTGGTGGTCTGCGTCGCATCTTCGATCTTTAGACTGTTAAGGATATCAATCAGCAATTCCAATTCAGCCGATATGTTAGTATTGGCTTCCTCGATGGCCTTGGCATCGAATACTTTGGCGATTTGCTCGACCTTGTCTTTTTGTGTCTCTACTTTTTGCTCGTAAGGTACAAGGGCCTCTTCGCGCAACAAGAAAGCAACCGTTTTGTCGGACAAGTCGGCATTGATGGCTGTTAGCTTTTCCAACAACGCGTCAACTTTGGCCACATCTACGTATTTGACATTTTTCAGATCGATGACCTCGCCTTGCAAGCGACGTGCATCGGCTAATTGGTGCACCAGCTGATCCAACGTTTCCACAACGTTGCTGTTGATCGTGAAGAGTAACCCCTCCAATTTTCCTTCCGTCACTTTCAGTTGATCGGTGGCGTACTTGCGCTGTGCCTGCACTTTCACAAATTCATCGATAGCCGTATTGGCCACCTCCTTGATCTGCACCAATGGCTCACCTAAATTTTTCAGGGCTGGATCGTTTATCCAAAAATAGGAATCCAAAAGGGAATTGGACTTTTTAAGAATATCTTCGTACAGCCCTTCGTAGGAATCTTCTTTATTGACCAGCTGTATGACCTCTTGCACCTCGGCCATAGCTTGCACGATTTGTTTGTTGCCCACCTTGTACAATGGGTCTTCTCTGCGCGCAACGTTCTCCTTCAATTCGGCCATATAGGGTGTTTCCCAAATCTGTACCTGGTGATGCCGTGTGGCTTCGGCCTCGGTACGAAAATAGATCAGACTTCCATCTTTGAAAATCGTAAAGCCGTTGCAGATAATGGGCGTTTCCACCGATTGCTGGATGATGTTGTACGATATCAAAATATAGGTATTCGTGGCCGACTGCGTAAAGATATATAAGAAGTCCTCGCCGTTGGGTGATGCGATTTTCCGTAAGAAGGTCACGTCATCCAGTTGCACATCGAATATTTTATGGATGCCGTTTTGGAGGTAATACCCATTGGAAAAAATGACACCCTGATTGTCTGGCAATAGTATGGCCGATTCGTTCAAGGATTTCAGGTTGACAACTTCTTTTGTTCGCTGGTTGAAAACATAGGCCCGAAAATCTTCCTGATACGGTTTGACACGAATGGCAATGAGATTGCCCAGATCGGCGTAGTAGTATTCTGCATCATCCAGTTGCTGGTCAATGTTTGTTACCTTTTCTGCGTAGATGCCCTTTCCCGATTCCGTATTGTCCTCAATTTTGAAGGTAATATCGCCATGTAAAGCTTCGATAAACACCTTGTCCATAATGGAAATGTGGGGGAATTTTCCAAGCCGACGATCCTCTAATGTGGTTTTCGTCCAGTCAAACTCGAATTGTGGCGGGATCTTGACATCATGTATGCTTCGATCGTCCTGGTAATGCAGTTTCCCGTCCTTAATCAACCACTTAAACGCTTTCCGGTCTTCCGCGTTCTTGCTCGTTTGGAAAATCATGTATAGGTAATTTTCCGTCCGGCGAAACTTGGAAAAAATCGAATCACGGTAATATTTGTACAGGTTTTGGTAATCGTTGATGAAATTGGGATCATTGATCAGATCCAGCGACTGGGGGACAAATTGGTTATTCTCAAACAGATAGATACTGAATACATCCTCCAATTTAATCTCGTTTTTCAGGCCGAAATGGACATTATAGCCGAAGATGCACAGGTTATCGATAGCCAATATGCCACGGGCCACACAGTTGTTCTCCGTCGTGATGCGCTGATTGGCTTTTAACACAAAACTGGTTGCGTTAAAGACTTCCTTACGTGCCTGATTCAGTTCCTGTAGTCTGGCCGTAAGGTCTTCCTTCTGCACCAGAAGACGTTTCCGGATGATTTCGTAAGCTCCGGTGTCGAGGCTATTTTTGTTTGCTTTCGCTTCGTTGTTTTCTTGCATTCGTTTAGATTTACAAACGTCATGCTCCTATGGAGCATTAAATAATTGTATCGTAATTACATACATTGTGCTCCTACGGAGCACCATCCACCTGCATCTTTAATGCTACAAACGGCTTGCTCCTACCGAGCAATGTTTTATCCACGCTTTTATAAAAAGCTCCGTAGGAGCTACATGTTTATAGCCATTATGTGGACCCTATCCACGCGCGCCATAGGTGCGCAACCTTTTATTCTTCTAATGGTTTGAAAATATATTTCTTGTCAAACACGACATCAAAATCTTCCAACATTTTTAAATATTCTTCTCTAAATGTTTTCTTTTTATGATGTTCTTTTTGATTTAAAACATATTTTATTACCCGATCAAGTTGCGAATGGCTATGGCTAAACGCTCCATACCCTTCCTGCCAACGAAATGTAGCGCTACTTAATTTTTCTCTATTAACAAATTCAGAGCTATCACTTTTTACCATTCTCATCAAATCAGATATGGACTGGTTTGGATTTAAACCAATGAGCATATGCAAATGGTCGTAAGCCGAGTTTATAGCAAGCATCTTGTGTCCATTATTCTGAACGATTCCAGTTATAGGAATGTAATTTTTCTTCCCAGCGGCTTTCGATCGCTGCCCTTCTATATTTAACAGCAAGCACAAAATGAATGTATAATTGTGTATACGTATTTGCCATAGTGTTATATCTTTTGTTGATTCAATATTAGGTATGTTTCGCACCTACGGAGCGAATGTCTAATCTATACCTATTTTTTACAACGTTTTGCTCCTACGGAGCAATTGCCCTC
>JBEBRE010000054.1:0-19368 GCA_040394995.1 Sphingobacterium wenxiniae | reverse complement strand
CTCAAGACCAATAACCTCTGACATTCACGCGAAACTTCTTTTTTCATAATAAATAACGTGAACTCGGGAGAAGCATTCGTTTGACGAGATATGTCACCCCGATGGGGTTCATGGTGTAATCGCGCACCTTAAACTATAATCATCAAACCACGACATGGTTATTTCTAGATCTGTAGGACTGAAATGATGATAGAAAGATTTGCATTCTTAAAAAAAGCCGCGCAGTGTCTCGCCAAAGGCGATGATAGCGATGACATGAGTTGTTATCCCAAACTCGCGTTAAATAAGCAACAATCACGATACGAACACAGATCAAGATTCTGACATCCTATCGAATGCCTCGGCTAAATCCGAGGCATTTTTTTATTCATAATCGTGATTTCCTGTCCAGTTCCCATTGTCTCTCCGGCAACAACTAGCTCTAGGTTGTAGATTACCTTTACAACTTTATATGGGAGCTATCCAAGGACAGTTCTCGTTCTTTATTGATGAGATGGGCAATACTCGTGTCATTCAGGATTTGGAGCATAGCGTTCCGCACCTCGACAAAAGTATCACGGATACCACAAGCGCCTTCCTCTATGCACTCTTCACAGGAACGGTAAAAATTAAGGCTTACACAGGGCAATAGCGCAATCGGACCGTCTATCAGACGCATCACCTGCGACAGAAAAATATCTTCGGGCGCTTTGTTCAAGCTGTATCCGCCACCTGCACCTTTTTTAGAGTACAAAATCCCAGCGTTACGCATTTCTAAAAGAATCTGCTCCAAGAATTTTTTGGGAATACGCTCTTCTTCTGCGATTTTGATAATCTGCATTGGCTCTTTCCCATAATTTCGCCCCAGCACCATGAGTGCCTTGATGGCATATTTTGTTTTCTTAGAAAGCATAAGCTTGCCCTTTTGTTAAATTCGTCCTCCCTGCAAAGATACTTAATTTACCTTGCCTACAAAATTATTGCCCGAGGACGTCCACAATAGGTTTGCCAATACTACCATTAGGTTCCGGAATATGCAAAAGGGCAGCAATTGTAGGTGCAATATCCACAATATGTGTTTCTTTATTAGTCGCGCCATGCGGAATGCCCCAGCCCATGAACACCAATGGAATGTGGGAATCGTAGGGCGACCAAGTGCCATGCGTAGTGCCCGTGCCACGAGGCGTACCATCATACCACTGAGGCTCGGTCAGAATCTGGATAATACCACTGTTTTTACGGTTATAGCCGTTGATGATTTTTTCGCGTAGCGGTTGTGGCACCATCATGTTTTCACTACTTTCCATATCGACCACATAAGCGATTCCTTCGGCCTTTTTTAAGACTTTGATGATCTCCTTCTTGATCTTATCAACATCTAGATCATTCTTTTCTATGAGTTCATAATTGAGGTGTACCTGATAGTTCGACATGCTCCGCACTAATTTATCAGGACCGAATTCCTCGGCTAATTTGCTGTTAATGTCTTTCATCAGTTGCCTTGCGAACAGGTAACCGCTGTTCCCACGTTGATCCATGTAGAAACGCGGGTTATAGGAGACAGCATGGTCGGCCGTCAGGAAGAATGTGTAGTTTCCTTTGCCGACTGTTTCATCCAGATAGTCCAGCATTTTGGCCAACTCTTGATCCAGTCGTAAATAGGTATCTTCAATTTCGACAGAAGCAATAGAATAGCGATGGCCCACGTAATCGGTAGCTGATAGGCTCACGCAAAGGAAATCCGTCGCACCCGTCGGGTTGTGGCCCAATTGCTCATGCTGTATGGCCGCTTTTGCCAAATCGAGCGTTAAGGTATTGCCGGCAGGTGTTGTCTTGATCAATTCGTAACCGGCATCTTTCATGAGTTCAGAAGTCTTTCTAGGCAAAGTCGGTGTTTCCTCTCCGGCCCATTTTCCTTCATAGGGGTTGTCGTCAGCAATACTGTTTTTATAGGTTTCTATCGGATAGAGCGGATTCCAGTCCTGTTTTAGGTATTTATCTGCTAAGTTTTGGCTGTTGAAATCTTTCACCCATTTTGGCAAATCTTCCATGTAGTAGGAAGATGATATCCAATTGCCCGATTTGCTTTCAAACCAGTATGCGGCATCGGCAAAGTGGCCTGCGGGTAAAATGCCTCCCCGATCTTTGATAGCTATTCCAATAACCTTAGCGTTGAAATTTGTCGCTAACTTCAATTCGTCGGTCACGGTAGAAGCCAAGAGATTGCGGGGTGATTGTTTTCCCTCGCTCCCGGAAGTGCCTACACCATTGACATTGTTATCCTGTGTACAGTACATCCCTTGGCCAGTCTGCTGGATAATCCAGTCGTTTCCGGCAATGCCGTGAATCGAAGGTACCGATCCTGTATAAACAGAGCTGTGCCCAATAGCCGTGAAAGTTGGGATATAATTAATGATGTTGTTTTCACACGAAAAACCTTCGTTTAATAAACGATTGAATCCGTTTTCACCATATCGGTCTGCAAAACGGTAAAGATAATCCCAACGCATTTGGTCGACCATCAATCCAACGACCAATTTTGGTCTGGAGGGTTGGGCAATGACTTGTACACAAAGAGCAAGTCCCAATATGCCTGTTATAAATGATTTCCACATAATATTTTAGTTTAAGAACGTAGCGCTAAATTTAAGTGATTTTTTAGAAACTTGCCTGTATAAGATTCGTTACACCCAACCAAATCTTCCGGTGTTCCCTCAAAAACAACCTTCCCGCCTTTGTTTCCTCCCTCTGGACCGATATCAATCACCCAATCGGCCGTTTTGATCATTTCCATGTTATGCTCGATCACGAGAATGCTATTGCCAAGGGCAATAAGTGCATCGAAAGCCTTGATTAGTTTATGGATGTCATGAAAATGAAGACCTGTGGTCGGTTCGTCAAAGATGAATAAGGTTTTCTTGCTGTTATTTCCTTTGATAAGAAATGAAGCGAGTTTAATCCGTTGCGCTTCTCCTCCAGACAACGTGCTAGAAGGCTGTCCGAGTTTCACATAGCCCAATCCGACATCTTGCAAAGGTTTGATTTTAGATAAGATTTTTGGTTGATCGTGAAAAAACACAATAGCTTCATCCACACTCAGTTCCAAAATGTCGGAAACGGATTTTTCTTTGTAAGTCACGTCCAGTACATGTTGTTTAAACCGCTTACCACCACAGGCTTCACAGGGGAGCACAATATCCGCCATAAACTGCATTTCGATTTTCACTTCACCATCGCCTTGGCAAATATCACATCTGCCACCTTCTACATTGAACGAGAAAGCAGCAGGCTTGAGTCCTCCCGCCTTAGCTGCGGGAAGGGCGGCATAGAGTGCACGGATCTCATCCCAACCCTTGACATAGGTTACCGGGTTGGAACGTGAAGAACGTCCGATAGGATTCTGGTCGATCAGCTCGACTTGTTCTACGGCATGCAAATCCCCCTCAAGAGCATCAAATAATCCTGTCTGCTCTCCAGAATAATTGCCGATAGCTTTTTGCAGTGCCGGATACAAAATACGTTTTACCAAAGACGTTTTACCTGATCCGGATACTCCTGTTACAACGGTAAAAACATGCAATGGAAAAGCGACATCTATTCCCTGTAGATTATTTTCACGCGCCCCCTTTACTTTGATGGTATCTGTCCATTTGCGGCGAAATTCTGGCGTGGGAATGGTCATTTCTCCGTTTAGATACTTTCCGGTTAAGCTTTTTTTATCTTTTAAAATTGCTTCGTATGTGCCGGCGAAAACCAATTCTCCACCATTCACTCCTGCTTCAGGGCCAATATCGACAAGATAGTCGGCGGCTTCCATCATTTCCTGCTCGTGCTCAACCACAATGACCGTATTGCCGACATCCCGCAGTGATTGGAGAACACCTATCAGTCGTTGGGTATCTCGGGGATGCAACCCAATACTGGGTTCATCCAATACGTAGATGGAGCCGACCAACGAACTACCTAAAGACGTCGCCAGGTTAATGCGTTGCGATTCTCCTCCTGACAATGTATTGCTCAGTCGATTTAAGGTGAGGTAGCTTAATCCCACGTCGCAGAGAAACTGTATCCGGCTAATGATTTCGGCCAACAGCCGACGCGCAATTACCTGCTCATGTGTGGAAAGTTCCAAATGTTGGAAAAAGGACAAAGCTTCATCTAGCGGAAGCAACACGATATCGGTAATTGATTTGCCGTTTATCTTCACATAAGAAGCATCTTTTCGCAAACGAGAACTTTTACATTCCGGACAATCGGTTTTCCCCCGATAACGAGAAAGCATAACCCTGTATTGAATTTTATAGGTATGTTGTTCCAAGTCCTCAAAGAAGGCATTTAATCCGTTAAAATACGTGTTGCCTGTCCACAGCAGCTCTTGCTGTTCAGGTGTTAAATCGGCATAGGCCCGATGTATCGGAAAGTCGAATTTAAGAGCATTGCGCACCAACTTGTCGAGCCACAAGCCCATTTTTTCGCCACGCCATGGGGCAATGGCCCCGTCATACACGGATTTGCTTTTATCCGGAATGACCAAATCGCGGTCTATACCGATAACTTTGCCATATCCTTCGCAACGCTTGCAAGCTCCATAAGGATTGTTAAAACTGAAGAAGTTGGGCGTCGGCTCTTCAAAGGTCATGCCGTCCAATTCGAATTTATCTGAATAATGATGTTTCTCACCATCAATATCTACGTAGCATTCACCCTTACCCTCAAAAAAAGCGGTTTGCAAAGAATCGGCAATGCGGCTATTGGTTTCATCTTGGTGGTCAAGCTTAATCCGATCCACTACGATTTCTACCTCTCCGGCTTGAAAATCCCGGTTTTCAATCGTTTCATCTTCAAGGATACTTTCTATTTTTTGTATCTTTCCCTCAAAAAACACCCGTACAAAGCCTTTTTGCAATAGAATAGACAGCTCTTCTTTGAGTTTTCGGCCATTCAGCGGACTCAAATGCGCAAAAATGGTGGCTGTGCTGTCTTCCGGATAAGCCATCAGTTTGTCGATGATGGATGAAACCGAGTCTTTGGTAACCTGCTTGCCGGAGATAGGCGAGAAGGTTTTGCCAATACGTGCATACAAAAGTTTCAGGTAATCGTAAATCTCTGTTGAGGTGCCCACGGTGGAGCGTGGATTAGACGTGATAACCTTTTGCTCGATGGCAATAGCCGGAGCGATTCCTTTGATGAAATCGACTTCAGGTTTGTGCATGCGACCCATGAATTGCCGAGCGTAAGATGACAAGCTTTCCACATAGCGTCTTTGTCCTTCTGCATACAGCGTGTCAAAGGCTAATGAAGATTTACCCGACCCGGACATTCCCGTAATGACCACTAATTTATTTTTGGGGATATCGACATCAATATTTTTCAGGTTATTGACCCGTGCCCCTTTGATTTGAATATAGGATTTAGCGTTTTGCGCAGCAATTTTAGACATAGCTTACAAAGGTACGGAAATATTCATTCTTAACTTTTGCAAGCCAGCCAAAATATTGGGAATGTGAAACTTTCTTTACAGAAAATCGGCTACTTTACTTTTTCCGTGGTAAAGACGATTGTTTTATAGTTATCCTTTTCATAGAGGATGCCTATCTGGTTTTTCTTGACCAACACGATATCGGAATAGGCCGCATAAGCACCTTTGTAACCCTCTGGTGCCTTAGCAATTACCTTGTTGTAATACCAAGTCTTCCCCTTATCCTTCGAGAGGCGTAGCGTCAGGTTATCCCGATTCCTTTTGTCCGCGGCATTGCAGGCTGCAAGAATATATTTCTTACCTTTTTTCCATGATAAGACGCTCCCCTGATTGACCGGATCGGGCAGGTTTTTATCATAAAAGGTCGTGTCCCAGGATATGCCACCATCACTGGAATAGCTGACAATACGGTTGCGGACATTGCCTTGTTGGTTGCGGGTATTCATATACAGTTCGGTATCGGATATCTGGGCCGCCATAGTTTCGTTACCACCCTCAAAGGTAATCTTGTCCGTGATTTTGAATGTTTTGCCATGATCATCTGAATAGTAGGCATGGGCAAAGTAATCTTTTCCGGCTTGTTTGGGTGCGCCTGCCGAATGGTTGGCCGGGATATATAGCCGGCCTTTGTACTTGCCGGAATCAAACTGTAAAGCATGCCCGGGTGTGTTGGCGTAAGCACGCCAGTCTTCAGCAAAGGTATAAGCCGGATTGGATGAAGGCTGATTTGGACGATGGGCCTGTGTCGTAATATTCACCGGTGCTGACCAGGTTTTTGCACCATCTGCCGAAGTGATGTACCAAAGCTCGCGCAATCCTTTTCCTTCCCGGACTTTGTGTTCGTGATCGTTGCCCGTGTTGTAAAATAAGAAGATGCGGCCTTTGGGGTACTGCGGATCCTGTAAATCTACCACGGGAGCGGCATTTCCTGCCTGTAGCTTGTCGTAATCTGCCGCTATCTGCAAAGCTCCCCAGGTCTTACCACCATCTTTGCTTGTTTTGTAGACGATGTCTACATTGCCATAATCCCCGGCATGGTCTACCCGACCTTCGGCAAAGGCGATCAGTTCGCCGTTCGTATTTTTGATAATGGCCGGAATGCGGTAACTGGCATAGCCGTCATCGCCTGACTTGAATACAGTTACTTCTTGTGCGTGTAACAGCAATGATGTCATCAAGGTACATCCTATTAAAAATAGCTTTTTCATGTTCTTATATTTATAGTTTTAATTTTCATTAAAAGCAATATGAAAATTAAACGCATATCCATATTAATTTTCTGTATATTCTTTCAACAAAGTATAGCAATACCATTCCTGTCTCGGTAAGTGGAATGGTCCTTTAAACAAATTGCCTTTGGCAGTCTGTGCAATACGTCCATCCCGATGCAGGTAGCCAAACCATTCGCCATGTGTTTTGTCGTGAAAATGGCTATAGGCATAGCCGTGAATCTGTTCGTGCATTTGGGCATATTTTTCATTTCCGGTGATGAGATATGCCAGTAGTGTAGCTATAATGGTCTCATTTTGTGGCCACCAGAATTTCATGTCCTGCCAGTATTCCTGTACGGGTTTGCCGTACACATCCCGGAAATACAGGATACCACCGTGTTCTTTGTCCCAACCTCTTTCCCACATATAATCCAGCATTCGGCAACCTAAATCTATCAGTTTGGGGTCATTATTGCGGTAAACAGCTTCGTGCAGGATAAACCAGGCTCCTTCGATGGCATGACCGGGATTGAGGGTGCGCCCGTCAATATGGTCGATAATACTGCCATCAGGAGCGACCTGCTCCATGACACAGCAGATATCGTCTTTTACGAAATAGGTTTCGATTTCCTGTATCCAGCCAGAAATAACCTCGTCGCAGCGCGGATCGCCTATCGTTTCGCGCAGCTGTTGGGCGGTATTTATCATAATCATCGGAATACCGATGCCCCTGCTTGGACGCGTATCTTCAAATTTAGGCGCTATAGGACGCTCGCCGTTCGTATATTCCAGGCAGATGCCGAACAGTCGGTGGGCCATATTGGAGGCTTCCTGATCTCCCGATGCTTTGGCATAAGCGGCACAGGCGATTACGGCGAAAGTTTCCGAAAAGAAATAACGGCGCATACGGATGGGATGTCCGGTCTGATCCACATGAAAGTACATCTTTCCGTTACGTGCGAAGCACTTATCTCTCAGGAATTCATAACCCAGGCGAGCACCTTCCAGCCATTCTTGCCGCGGTTCGATAGTATTGTACAGGGTAGATAAAAGCCAACAGGCTCTTCCTTGTATCCACACGGCTTTGTCGGTGTCGATCAGGCTTCCGTCAGCATCCCGCATCAGCAAGTAGCCTCCGTACTCTTCGTCGTATGACCGGGGAAACCAGAAAGGCAAAGTATCTTCCAACAGTTGTTTTTTATAAAATTCGCGTAATGCTGTCAATCGGGGTTGCGTTCATCTTATTCTATGTAATTCTTTATTTATAATATGTTGCCTATGTGTATTATCAAGTAAAATCGTTCTTTTTGTCATGTTGAACGTAGTGAAGCATCTGTTACCATATAGTTTATATTATAGATCCTTCCTTCGTCAGGATAACAAAGAAACACATATAATCTTCAAAAACTTCCAAAGTTTAACTGCGTTGAGAACTTCGTCGTTTACTTCGTAGAGGGCTTCACCGTTCTAAAAATTCGGAAGTCTCCGCTTATTCTTCAACATAATCTATAGCTTTTGGCCGCAAGACAAGCAATTGCAATACTAAGGCTACTGCGACCACAACCGCCAACATCGCGAAACCGCCACCAAAATGTCCCTCATCCTTAAATTTACCCAATACCTGCGTAACAGCTGCTCCGGCAAATACCCCTATCATATTCATAAAACCATAGGCTGTAGCCCGTAAACGGGGCGGTACAAACTGACACAGTATAGGCATATTGTTGGCATCGAATATTCCAAAACCCACGCCAAATAGTATGGCAGCACCGACGACGGACAAAAACGTGTTGCCCATGCCCAATAACACAAGAGATGGAATGGTCAGGCTTAGGCCGATTGCACTGGTATACACGCGTCCCCGGACATTTTTCTGCACCCAGCGATCACTCCATATACCGCCGATAATCACCCCTACAAAGCAGGATGCTGCAATGGTAATCGTGGAAAGTGGTCCTGCCTGTGCCATGGGAATATCTAAACTATCGGCAAAGAGGGTTGGCAACCAGTTTTTGGTGGCCCAGCCGGGTAAACTTGGTGCGGCGAAATAGAAGAGAATAACCCAAAAGGCAATCATGGAGAATAAGGAGGAAAGCCCTTTGAAAAAAGGAATTTTTGTAAGGCTGCTCACTGTACTTTGGGTAATCGTTTCGTACTTTTTTTCGTAGAGGAACAGGCTGAGCACAACAGCATAAATAATACCGACAATACCAAACCAATGGAAAGCACTGTGCCAGCCATATCCAGCAGCAACTGTCGCTCCGAATCCGCCCAGTGCCTGTCCGGTGTAGAGCCCGGTCATGTGAATGCCCACAGCGAGGGAGCGGGTCTTTCCGGTATGATAATCGGCTATCAGGGACAATCCTGCCGGAATATACAATGCTTCACTTACCCCCATGATAGCACGCAAAACAAGCAATTGATCGTAATTAGTCGCCATGCCCATGCCATAGGTGACAGCAGACCAGACAAAGAGACTGATCACAATCAGCCACTTGCGGTTGATGCGGTCGGCAATCACTCCGGCTACCGGGCTCATAAAGCCATAGATATACAGGAAAATGGCCATCAATACACCAAAAGCTTCTGCTTTCTGCAATTCGACAATATCTAGTTGCATGGATTCACGCATTGTCGAAAGCATTTGCCGGTCAAGATAATTCAGCAATGCCACAACCCACAACAGGCCAACAACTACCCAGGGATAATACCTTTTGTTCCTCATCCTATTCAGTTTTTGTTTATTTTCCCGATAAGTATCTGATCAGTCCGTACACCGGCGCGGATCTCACCGCTCGGAATGATAACGGTATTGTTATACAATAATGCTGTCGTTGTCACCGGACTTGCACCGGATATATCGTTCAGTTGTGTCCACAGCTTTTTGTTCATATCGAATGACCAGCATGTCATCGGGAAGCCGGGGTGTGTACGCTGCATATTCGCTTTTTCGAGGTGCAGACTATCTTTTTGTGCTATAGCTGCTGTCTGGTTGATTTTGGCTATTAGTGTTTCAACCTGATGAAATGTCGTACCATCATCACCGCCGAAAAGCAACATATTACCGTCTCCATCCAGTACACCCGTTCCTGCTGCGATCGCTTGGGGAAGATCCGCAATTTTAGCTACGGTTCCCGAAGCTAAGTCGGCTTCCAGAAGCTGGTTGTAAATGGTGCTTAGGCTGTTGGGATTACGCATTCTGCCCCCGGCGATGTAAATTTTCTTTTTCTGATCAGAGAGTACTACAGCATTGGTTACCGGATAGGACAGTGTAAAGGCTTCTTCCCATGCTGTATCTGCGGATAGGTCGAGCTTATAGATCTTATCAGAGACTATTTCGGAGTTCTCTCCACCTACATAATAGAGCTTGTCGGAAGCAAACACCAGACTGCCATTGGTCAGGGCGACCGGTAGATCGGGAAGGGTCTCTTCCGTAAGCCTGCCAGCTGTTAGTGTAAGTTTTTTCACGGAGGACTGCACCCCTGCTGTATTTTCACCGCCTGCGAAATAAATAGCATTTTGGGTCGTACAGCTTCCGGGATATGCAATTGCATCCTTGAGTTCTTGCTCTTGTAAAAACTGTAATCCGCTGGCTGTTATTTGATACAAATAGACTTGGCTGGCATAATGTTTAGCGCCACCATCCCACGGCATCTTGTCCGGGAAATTTGCGCCACCTGCAATCAGCAGTGTATCGCCTAAAATCCCAGTGACTGGCCCCGCCAGCCCTAAATGTGGCTGTCCGATGCTGTCGGCAGGAAGTTTCGTTGCAACATCCCACTGTACCATGGTGGTCTTTTTGTCAGGCGTACAGGACATCACGATTGCTGTAAAAAGGAATATGGAGGTCTTTATGTTCATGTCACCTGCGATTTGAAGGAATCAAAACCTAATGAGGTCACTTCTGCTGTAAAGGTAGTAAATTGTTCTGCACTCATATTGGCTACAGGCAACCTGAATTCTCCGCAATCCATTGTTGCCAATTTCATGTATGCTTTCCCTGTAGCAATACCTCCATATTTTCCCAACAGGGTAATCATATCAATGGATTTTTGCTGTAAGGCGTTTGCTTTTTCGAAGTCACCTTGATGGTATGCTGCGATAAGATCGTGGTATAGAGGCGCTGCATAGTTGTATGTACTGCCTACTGCACCTTTGCACCCCAGCACCAGCGAGGACAGCATATTTTCGTCTCTTCCCCAGAGCAGATCGTACCTGCGGTTATTATAGTTCATGCAGGACAGGAAATCCATGAAATCTTCATGGGTATATTTGATGCCTGCAAATGTAGGGACCTTGCCATCTACCTCTTTCAGCAGGTCGATCATTGCGTAGTTGCCACCGGTAAGTACGGGAATATGATAGTAATAAAAGGCTGTTTTCGGCGCTACTGCTGCAATTTCAGCACAGCATTTTGCTAATTGCTTGACATTGGCCGGCTTGAAGTAATAGGGTGAAGTAAAGGAAATCGCATCTACACCGGCTTCTTCTGCCAACATGGCAAGGTGTTTGCACTCCTTGATATTGGTTCCACCCAGAAACATAATTAAACTAAAATCACGGTCATTCCGAGTCAAGTCTGCCCATTTTCGCATCACGGCAACCTTCTCGTCAAAGGTCAGCGATACACCTTCTCCCGTAGAGCCACAGATGAAAGCTCCGGTCACCTTGTTGTATTTGAGAAAGGCATAGTACGACGGAATGAGATCAAGATTTAATTCTCCTTCCGCATTGAATGGAGTAAAAGGAGCTGCTATTAAGCCTTCAAGATGTTTCATATGTAAATAATGTTTTTTTGTTTAGTGCGTGACATTTTTTGTAAACCCTATTTTGCTTGATTGACAAAAATTACGAATGATGAAGGGTTCATCCATCATTCGTAATTCCATCAAGGCTTCGTCGTCTCATACCCCGGGGTCTGATCCACCAGAGGATCGTTTGTCCATACGTCACGACCGATTGGCCACAGCACTTTGTAGCTCTCCGTACCTTTGGTTAATACACCATACGGATGGCTCCCTGACTTGAAGACCAACGGATCGCTTCCCACTTTCATACGGCGGATATCATACCAACGCTTGCCTTCCCATACAAATTCCTTTACACGTTCTTCAAATATCGCAATTTCATTGGCATCCTTACTGCCATTTACGAAAGGTTGTGGATCACTTCCATTGAAAGCCCGGTCGCGGACAGGCTGTATATACTGTTGCGGATCTGTACCTTCGGCATTCGCGATCTCAGCGAGCATCAACAGACGATCCGCTTCGCGGTAGATTGGCCAATCATCTGTATAATTCCGGATATTGTTATTTATGGTTCCCAAAAATTTGGTTAATACGATATTACGAACAGTAACGACCTGTGGTGTTACGGATCGATTGATTGCATAAAAATCGTAAAAAGTAGCATCACGACGCTGGTCGCCTGCTTTGTACGATTGGAACAGCTCATATTTGTATCCGTAGCGCTGTATGACCTGTGCACTGGTCTGTTGCAATGTCAGAGGATCGATAAGTGCTGGTGCTGTGGCATCAACGGTATCTTTGTAATAGTTACCGCTAAAATTGGGCAAATCGTATAAGAATGCCGCTGATGATGATGCTTCTGCTTCATTGAAGGCGAAAGGCAAGGTAAAAATAATTTCACTATTGCGTTTCTGCTTAAAGACATTAGCAAAATTCGTTAAGAGCGTGTATCCCGTCACGGCGTTCAATGCTGCTTTGGCTTCTGCTAAGTCAGCCGTGGTGCCGTACACTTTTGCAGACCACAGGTATACTTCGCCTTTGAGCATGCGTGTAGCATTCAATGTCCAATATGCTTTGTTGGCATCTTGTTCCGTTCCGAAATATTCCAAAGATTTGGCTACATCGCTTTTGACAGCTGTCAACACATCGGCTTCTGACGAACGGGCAAGGCGCAAAGTAACCGGATCAGGCCGACTGTTCAATACATCGGCTGTTAGGCGCAAGGGCACACTACCATAGGTACGCAACAGGTGGAAATAGTAGAATGCTCTTAATCCGTGGGCCTGACCAAGAAGTGTTTTCTTTTTGGCTTCCGGCAGGAAAGAAATGCTGTTGACCCGCTCGATGAAAAGATTGATCTGGAGGATAGCGTTCATAAAGCCGGCCCATGCGCCCAAACCTGGGGACACCTCACTGATATTCTGGTCGATAATATTCAACTCATTTAGTGAAACCGGAAATTTAGCCACATTCATCAGTCCGCCGCCACGCATTTCGCCCAAGCGGAAAAACTGAAACTGCTGTCCCCGCAACTGGCTGTGGATACCGGTCATGAAGTTCTCCACCTGCGCTTCGTTCTGCCAGTAATTGCCGTCGGCAAAATAATCTTCCGGAGTGAGGTCCAGATTTTTATTACAGGCGGTCACACCCAATAGGGAGAAGATGACGGCCAATGTTCTTATATACTTTTTCATTTGTGATCAATATTAAATTAGAATGTAATCTTTCCACCGAAAATCAACATCGTCGGAATTGTGTAAGCACTGTTCTGAAAACCTGTACGCTCGGGCAGATCAATGAGTTCATTAGAAATATAGCCTAAATTTTGTCCCGAAGCGGTCAAGGTCAAGCCGGCGATTCGCGCCTTGCTGATCCATGCTTTAGGCACGGCATAGCTCAGTGAAACTTCCCGGAATGCCAGATAGCTGGAGTTTACATAGAAAAGGTTGCTCGGACGGTCAAAGTTTTTCATGTTCAGCTGATCGGCCCATACATAGCGTGGATATTTGGCATTCGGATTCTCGGGTGTCCATGTATCTTTAACAATAGCTCCAGCATTGAATTCTCCTTGCATAGAGCCTAATGACCAAGCATGCTGACGGTCCATTTGAATATGCCCCAGAGCAAAGTCTAACCTTGTAAACAAGGAAAATCCTTTATAGCCGACCGTAGTATTAAAGCCTCCAGTCCATTTTGGCAACTGATTTCCTAACTTGACACGGTCATCTTGATTAATGACACCGTCGCCGTTGATATCATCCCACATGGCATCCCCAAGCTGGGTTGGCAGGTATCCGGTCAGCCCTTGCTCGTCAATGACTTTCTGACTGGCCACATTTTTGCCTGCAGCACCACCGATACTGTAAGCTACTCCGGCGGCATCGTCACGTACATTGTAGTTGGCAAGATCTTCCGCATTTCGGATAATACCTTTCATACGGAATCCGTAGATATCACCCCATTCCATGCCTTCCTGATAACCTTCTACCCAAATTAAGCTATTGCTGGTCGGATCGTACACTTGTGTGCCACCTTGTCTGTTTCGCTCATTGCCATTATACGGCAGTTTGATAATTTTATTGCGTACATAAGCCGCATTGGCATTAACGGTCCAAGAGAAATCTTCGTTCTGGATGATGCGGTATCCGGCTTCTATTTCCAGACCACGGTTGCGCATGGTCCCGTTGTTGGTACGGATGGAGGATATACCGGCCGAGTTTGGAAGATCAATGTAAGCTAGCTTGTCAGATGTGATACGGTTGTAATACGCTACCGACAGGTTCAGCTTATTGTTCAACAGGCCAATGTCGGCACCCACTTCAGTGGTATTGGTTTTTTCCCATGTCAGCTCCGGCAATGTCGGATCAGAAAACAGGAATCCGCGAGTTTGGTCGTACGCACCTTGTACACTATAGCTGCCTTGCACCTCATAGACACCAATGGCATTGCTAGTGCCGATACCAATATTACCGTTTTTACCCCAGCTGGCACGAAGTTTCAGGAAGTTTAACCAAGGAGCCGCTTCCTGCACGAACGTTTCCCGGGTGGCCACCCATCCGATGGATGCGGCAGGGAAAAATCCCCATCTGTTGTTTGCCCTCAAGCGAGAAATACCATCGTTACGGAAAGTAACAGAAGCCAGGTATTTATCTGCAAAATCGTAGTTCACACGACCGAGCTGCGAAATGATGCGATCGTTGCGATGGGAGGAAGAAGCACCACGTGTCGGATTGTCGGAAGTATTTGTTGTCAGTCCCAAAGCCATGAAATCATCGGTAGGGGCTAAAGAGCCAGATGCACCCATAGAACGGTAGTATGAATCGTAAAACTCACCTCCAGCCAGGGCACTGATATTATGGTCACCGAACGATTTATCATAATTCAATACTGCATTATAAGTCTGCTGAATATCTCTCCAGAAGCCTGCTGAACTGCTGCGCTGTCTATTCCATCCCGCATCCGGATTGGTATAGCTGAGGAAGCCTGTGCGGTAGTCCTTATCGAAAGATTCTCTGTAATCTTCTTCGTAGTATAAAACACCATTTAACCGCATGGAAAGCTCCGGCATAAAATGGATAACGAGCGCCTGGTTTAATGTAAATTTATCTTGTTGAGTACGGCGGATGAACTTGTCGATATTCACCAAAGGGTTTCCATCATTCTGGTCACGTCCAAGAATCCAGTCACCGGTAATAGGGCTTTTACTCCGTAAGGTTGGTGGCGCGGAAAGCATACGGCCCCAGTAATTGGCCTCGCCGTTTGTCAGGGACTGATCCCTCCAGTTGGAACGGCTATAATTGACACGGGATTCGGATTTGATCCAGTCCTTGATTTTGTAATCTGCATTGGTCGCAAAGTTATAACGACGGTAGAATGTGTTTAAGGATAGTCCGTCCTCATCGTATATACCGATATTGCTGTAATAGGTTCCTTTTTCGCCTCCACCGGAAAACGACAGATTGTAGTCCTGCGTCGGTGCGGTCGGACGGAAAGCGAGGTCACCATAGTTGAAGTCTTCGTAAATCAGGTCATAATATTCTCCGTTGGGATCGTAGTTGCCCGCCGCATTGGTAGGGACGGCATCTTTCATAGTTTTCCAACCCTGATCCAGCAAGAAACGGTTTTGATCGGTCAGGCGCATCAGGCTCCACCGGCCTTGGTTTACATAATTGCCGTCTAACGGTGTAACGCCATCTGCGGCAAAATAAGCATTGCCTGTGCCACGAGGCCCGGCTGCGCCTAAGGTATTATTTGCTAAAGTTCCTTGTTTGATGGCTTCGACAGCTCCCAGGCGCGTCCATTTGACATAGTCGTCTGAGCTGAGGTAATCATAAGGTACATTCAGGTAATTGATGCTTCGGTTGACCTTGAAATCAAGTGATGAGGTTCCCGCTTTTCCCTTTTTTGTGGTCACGATGATGACTCCGTTGCTGGCTCTTGCGCCATAGATAGCTGTAGCCGCCGCATCTTTCTGTACGTCGATACGCTCGATTTCTTCAGGATTGATATCTGCAAAGCTTCCACGTATCTGGCCGTCGACCAAGATCAGCGGGCTACCCGACCCATCCCAGTGTGTACCGCCACGCAATGTGATATTGGGTATAGACCCCGGGCGACCTGTGGCTGTTGTCACACGCACACCGGGTATTGTTCCGGCTAATGCCTGCGCAGGGTTGGCCCGGACACCTGTTTCTAAAATTTTGTTGTCCAGAGTAGAAACGGAAGCGGTTACTTTCGTACGCTTTACCGTACCGTACCCCATTACAACCACCTCTTCTATCGACTTGTCTTCAGCCGACAGTGAAATCCGGAGATCCGTGAAGTTGGATATGGTGATTTCTTGGCTCGCATAACCAATAGCTGTGAAATACAGGATGTCTCCAATCTGTGCGGATAGCGAAAATTCGCCATTCTGATTGCTTAGAGTTGCCGTGTTTTGCGTTTGGTTTCGGATACTGACGCCATTTATCGGGTTGTTATCCCCGTCAATAACCAATCCGTTGATAACGGATTGTGCAAACGTCGTGCCTTGTAACAGGCAGAGAAAAAGGATGCTTAATAATCCCTTGCAGATGTTGTGGCTCTTAAACATAATTATATGATTTAAAATTGAATTATGTTATACATAATAACAATACAAATGTATGACATAACATTTTAATTGTCAAAATTTTTTTTATAATATTGTGATGGAAAATGTTAACAGGCAATGAAAAATGAGCGATTTTAATATATCCATCGATAAATTGGGAGAAATAGATACGTCTAGTTTAGTTGATAAGGCAGAGGAACGTATTATTCATTTTATCCGAAAGAATAAAATGACCGTTGGAGACATATTGCCAAAAGAGTTGGATCTTGCAGAAAGCTTAGGGGTAAGCCGAACGGTTATCCGAGAAGCATTATTGCGTTTAAAAACTATTGGACTTATTGAATCTAAAAAGCATAAGGGAGCGGTATTAACGAATCCGGATGTATTAGGTCCGTTAAGGAAGGTGTTCCATCCTTCTATCTTAGACGATGTGACGCTAAAGGATATGTTTGAAATGCGATTGGCATTGGAAGTGGGAATGGCTGATTTCATTGTCAGCAAGATTACGGATGAAGATATCAGGGAGCTGGAAGACATCGCAAATACCGTTGTTTCAGGAGATACGGCTTATCCATGGCAGATCGAAGATGAAATCAAGTTTCACGGAAGGCTGTACAAAATATCCGGCAACAAGATTCTGATGGAATTGCAGGAACTACTGTTTCCTATCTTTCAATATGTACATCAAAGCGGCTTGTTACAAAGGCCAATTGTGGAAGGCAAATTTGTCTCCCACAAAGAGTTGGTGCAGGTGTTGAGGAAGAGAGATGCGACCGCTTACCGGAAAGCGATCAGGCAACACCTCAACAACCACTTTGCACGGATTCTGGATGTGATCAAAGAATAGAACCCCATGATATCATGAATCAAAAATATTGGATCATCTGCTTTCTGCTGTTCTTATTCGGGGTAGGAACTTCGACAGGTCACGCTCAATCTTCCTGGAAGTGGATAGATGTGCTCAAGGAAGGAAGCATCAATGGCCGGATAGACAGACGTTCAACAGCTCATTTCCAACGCTTGCCCGAGGAGTTGAAAAATGCCGTCAGGAAACCGGTTTGGGAGTTAAGCACGAACAGTGCCGGATTGTATATCAACTTCAAAACAACCGCAACGGCTATCCAGATACGTTATGGCGTTGCAGGGACGCTACAATTCCCTCACATGCCGGCCGTTGGCGTAAGTGGCATCGACCTTTACGCACAGGATTCGCAGACCAACGATTGGTTTTGGGCCTCAGGAAAATATTCCTTTAAAGATACCGTGACCTATGTCTACGGAGGCTTGGATTCTAACTCAACAAAAAATTATCAATTGTACCTTCCTTTATATAACACGGTGACGTGGATGGAAATCGGTATTCCAGATTCCGTGTCCCTTGATTTTGTGTCGGAAACAGCAAAACCAATCATCGTTTATGGCACCTCTATCGCCCAAGGTGCTTGTGCCTCCCGTCCGGGGATGGCTTGGACCAATATCCTGCACAGGGAAATCGGCGTACCTGTTGTCAATTTGGGATTTTCCGGGAATGGAAGATTGGAAAAGCCCATCTTGGATCTAATAGCAACGACACCTGCAAAGGCTATTGTATTAGACTGTTTGCCCAACCTTGGCGTAACGGCCACAAGAAGCGAACAGCAATTGGATTCCCTGATTTATCATGCCGTTCTAGGCATTCGGAAAAAACAACCGACGACACCTATTATCTTGACAGAACATTCTTCGGGGCTTGACGAACATATCTTAAATACCGACAACAACCGCAATTTTCAGCGCCCCACAATGGTGCTTCGCCAAACCTTTGCGAGGCTAAAACAGGAAGGCGTAGCGCATATTTACCTTTTGACGAACCAAGAGATCGGCTTGGATATCAACTCCACCGTGGACTATGTACATCCAAATGATTGGGGCATGCTTAAAATCGCTAAGGCATATACACGGCTATTGAAAGACATAGGACAGTGATATTTCTAGGTATATTGGTAAATGTTTTCGCCTCCATTTGGGCTAAAAACACAAGATAATTACTGATTTACGGATAATTGGTTCACTTTTTGTTTGTTGTGTAGTGAACGATGTAGCATAGCTATCGCACGGATGTTATACATGATAGACCAAAATCTTCACTTTGCTTATAAACCGAATAAAAGGAGTTTATTATGAAAACAAAAAACATAAACCGCATGATAATCAAGGCAACATTGTGCCTTGCTTTCGTAGGAGCACTATCTTCTTGTAGCCGCTATTATTATAAGCCCAATCCCGTAAATGCACCCATGCTAAAGGAGCAGCATGACCTGAAAATCGGTATATCAGGAAACTTTGACACCGAAGAATTTGACGATAACGAATCAAATGGAAGAGTGGTAAATTTCAGCGCAGCTTATTCACCGGTAAAGTATGTAGGCGTTATGAGCAACTTTACAAACTTTGTATACGACCTTAAAACAGAAGATTTGGAGAAAGGAGATGTAGATGCCCGTGCCACTCTTTTTGAAGGCGGGGTTGGGGGTTACTATCCGGTATTTGAAGGGAACCGCGACTTAAAGCTCATTTTCGACACTTATGTAGGATATGGGGGTGGAAAGTTGAAGAGCGACGTGAATATGAATTTCAACAAGATATTCATCCAACCGGGATTCAGCATGACCTTGCCTTTTGTAGATGCAGGTTTAGCACTCCGCTTTTCAGGAATTAAATACAGCAATTTTGACAATAATGGTATGCCGCAAGAATATATTGAATCGCGAGGATTAACCAATATCACCGACAAAAGGCATTTCTTTTTTGAACCGGCTATCACCGTCAGAGGAGGCTATAAATTCATCAAGGCACAATTACAGCTTGTTAAAAGCGGAG
>JBEBRE010000053.1:0-19821 GCA_040394995.1 Sphingobacterium wenxiniae | reverse complement strand
GTACTGTCCTCTAGTCCGGCATTAACAGCATGGATGGCACTGGCGATGGCCGTCGAAGATCTGCTGTACATCTTTTCCAAGAGGGCTTCACATCGACTCCGCAATACGGATATTTCCACGACATCATTTACTAATCCCCATTTCAAAGCATCTGCCGCAGTAATCATGTCACCCGATAAGATCATTTCCAGCGCTTTTCCTCTTCCAACAAGCTGTGGCAGACGTTGTGTCCCTCCATAACCGGGAATAATGCCTAACGATACTTCCGGAAGACCCATTTTTGCATTTTCAGTCGCAATACGCACATGGCACGCCATGGCCAATTCTAAGCCGCCACCTAAAGCAAAACCGTTGATGGCCGCAATAACAGGTTTGGGGAAATGGTAGAGCACGTCCATTACCTCCCGTTGTCCCCAAGCGGCCAGCTCCCGCGCTTCAGATTCCGAAAGACCTTGAAATTCTGCGATGTCTGCTCCGGCAACGAATGCTTTCTCACCTGCTCCAGTGAGGACAACACCCTTGATATCCGTACGGGATTTGAGCTCTTTTAATAACCCTTGCAGTTCCAACAGCGTGGCTCGGTTTAATGCATTCAGTTTTTCCGGTCGGTTAATGGTCAAAAAAGCCGTTCCATCACTGATTTCGAACAAGAAGTTTTCCAACGTTTCCATCGTACTAAAAGTTTATGTTGATACTAAACCGAAATCTATCCTTATGCACATCCGGTAGATCTAAGTAGCTCAGTCTTCGGATATACTCTACCCTCAACACCCGAAAAATGTTATCAAGACCCACACTCCCTTCCCAATAAGGTGATTTGTCCATCACATGGGTCATGATTTGTCCATCCTTATCCGTATCAAAATGGATAACCTCGGTGCTGGTATACGGATTATTAGCTGCAGATAGGTTTCCATAAAACATCTTGGCTCCCCATAATTCCCGAAGTTTGAGTTTTTTAATCAAGGGTAGTTTATTCAGTATAAAACCTTCCAATTGATGTTCAAATGCAAAGCGTACATATGTATCCGCTACAAATTCGGCACTATTCATCATCGAATAATCAATGATATGCCGTTCTTCTTCCCTAAAGACATCCGGTATTTCCAAGAGCAGATAAGGAAGTGTTCCCCAGATTTTACCTCCGGCCAACGTGGCATCGGCAAAACCAAGCTGATTCAGGAAAAAACGTTTGGATACCGAGCCCCTTAAGGCATCATAAGCATATCTCCCTTCCCAGAATCCATCCAAGCCCTTGTTGTATTGTAAGTTAAACACCGGATATTTTTCAGGTATGGTTGTCCTTGTCAGATTCCTAAAGAAAAACTTTTCGTGAGGGGCCCATCTTAGGATAAATTCCATATCATTTGTATGGATATTGGTCAAACGTTTATCGAGATCTCCTGACGACACCAATTCAAAGTTACCGATAGGATTTCTGCGCTGATGCGTAAAACTGCTTTGCAGGCTCACGTGGTTACCAAACTCGATCAGATGCCGCAATTGATAAGCATAAGTATCTAACCATTTGGTCGGTCTATCGCTCCTAATCGATTGGAAAAAGCTATCCCCTTTTCTAAATCCCAATGTCCTGCCAGGATCAAAAATATCATGTTGTATCGAAAATTGCATGTAATGTGCCGGATAACTGGCCACAGATTTCCCATTGAGTGCAAAGGTCGGGCGCACAAAGTACTTGAATGCCCTATCTCGAAAACCATATGCTAAATAAGATTCCACAAACAATTTTTCCGAAAACGCCGCCGTTGTGCGCCCACCTATCCGTATGCGGTTTCCTTCTATATTATTTAGGGAATAGAGATATTCTAAAGGCCCCAGCTCAACTGGTCCCATATTGTGGTATCCTTGCGCCACTAGATAGCCAATTGCTAAAATCGAAGTAAACGTTCTATTATGGTTTAGGGAATCGACATTGCTGTATACTTTTTTTTCAACGTCGGATAGCTCAATGGGCCGTTGATCAAAAACTGCCTGTTTGTTTTCTTTTGCCGTCAATGCTATTTCGGTAGGCGCCCCTACAAACACGTTATCCGTAAATGATGGTGAAAAATCATATGCATAATTTACCGTCGTCCTTCGACCGAAGACCGCATCCCTCCGATTGGTCGCTCCAAACAAAATTCGGACATCGCTTTCATCCAGAAACATATACTGTTCTTCATTGGGTTTATAGGTTAACGTAATCAAAATATCATTTACCCAATTCAGATTGGCGTTTCTATCCACTTTCAGTTCAGCAGCACGAACAGCATACCGATAATCGGTAGTAATCTGCAACTTTCCACTCAACAAGACATCCGTCGGGTTTCGAGGTTCAAAATACAACTCGATAAAACGACCTTCAGCGGTAGTTATCGTATCGGAAATGTAATACTTGTAGAAAGTCGGGGCATTGGAGGCAATCGGACTCAAAAACAGCTTATTGATCAAGAATATATTTTCATCATAGATTTCGATATCTTGAAAAAGATAGGAAAAATACGATTGGATATTCTCGTTATTGATATAACGCTCATCATAATCGGTCTGCACAAGGGAAGTTACCCGTTTTTTGAATGCCTTCGGATTGTTTCGAGAATACACATCACTTACCTGCTCTTTCATAAAGAGCGTTAACAATTTATTTCCGGGAAAAGACAAGGTATCTAAATTCTCAAAAAAGAATCCTATGCTTCCCAGTCTTTTGTTATATTGATCGGAAGGATCTACAAGCCCAAACTGCAGTTTATCGTACTGTTTATATGTCAATTTAGGATGATTTTCCAACCTATTGGAACGCTTATGCTTAATAACTTGATGTATAATATCTACAGCAGGGTTACGATTTCTGTAAGTTTGTTTCCTCGAGATTTCTATGGCATCAATCAGTTGCTCATTAGGTTCCAGCACGATGTTCATCGTGTCCGTCAAGGCGAGAACGCGAGAGGTTATGCTTTGAAAGCCAACAGCCGAAACAAGGATATCAAACGGTGGCTTTTGTTGGCTTGTCAGCACAAAATAACCATCGGCATCACATGACGTTCCCGCCGTTGTTCCAAGTATTTTGATCGTGGCCAGTGGAATGCCTTTCCCGGACTCTTTACTTAGGACAACTCCCTCTATTTTTTGCTGTCCTACACTCTGACCCAAACAACAGCACAGCATGAAAACCAATAAAAATATGTTCAACAAACAAAATCTCCGCATATTCAAGTCGCCCTTTTGTAAAGATACAATTTGTCGTATAAGATAAAAATCAAAAGAAAAAAAAGCGTAACAAAAAATATGTTACGCTTTCTTTGAAACTGTATAAGAAGACAGATTTTTACAATAACTTGATTAAACAGTCTGGATAGATACCGATAACGATCGTTAAGATAGCCGCCAATGTCAGCACTAATGTGTAATTGAGTGGCGTTTGAAACGTAGTGGTTGCCGTATCATCAGCCGATTTGAAATACATATTTACCACCACATGCAGGTAATAATATACACCAATGGCGGCATTGACAACAGCCAGCACCAACAAGATGACATTGTACACCCCCATGACGTTGTTAAACATCATAAATTTTCCGATAAATCCGGCTGTCAGCGGAATTCCAGCCAAAGAAAACATCGCGACAGTCAATATGGCCGCCAAAAATGGGTTTCTTTTACCCAATCCGTTGAACGACTCAAATAGATCAGAACCCATGTTCTTTCTGACTAAAATCAAGGTGCCAAACGCAATAATCGAAGCCAACGAATAAGCCGTGGCATAGGTAAATATGCTTCCGGCAGATTGATTCCCGATAGCAACAATGGCAAAAAGCATATAACCTGCATGCGAAACACTGGAATACGCCATCATACGCTTGAAACTCGACTGCATTAACGCCGAAATATTACCTACAAACAATGTAATGATAATGATGGTTAACAATACCGGAACCCAAAAGTCTCCTAATGGCACCATCACCGTACTGAACAACCGTAAGAAACCGGCAAAAGAAGCCACTTTAACCACCGTACTCATGAAAATGGTAATGAGTGTGGGTGCTCCGTCATAAACATCTGGTGTCCAAAAATGGAAAGGTGCAGCGCCAACCTTAAAACACAAGCCACTCAACAATAGAAGAATGCCTGCATAGAATAGTGGCGAGATTTCTTCAGTAGACAGCACGTAGCTTTTTAATCCCTCCAAATCAAAGGTCCCGGTAGCACCATATAACAATGTAATACCAAAAAGCAAAAAGCCCGTAGAGAAGGCTCCCATTAAAAAATACTTCAATGCGGCTTCATTAGAGGCAAAATCTTTCTTGCGGATGCCCGCCAAAATATATAACGCCACCGACATAATCTCAATGCCGATGAACAGCATTGCAAAATTGTGGTATGAATTGACTAAAGTTGCTCCGGTTAGAGAGAAAATGATCAAACAATAATATTCAGCGATATTTCCACTGATATGGCTAAAATATTCTTTGGAAAGCAATAGGGTCAACCCAGTGACCAAAATGCACAATATCGTAAATGCCAACGCAAATCGATCAAATATCACCATCCCGTGATACAAGGGTTCAGCGTCTTTGCCCCAATCAACAATGGCAAACCCCAAAGCCACCACCAAACCTAATAGCGTGACAGGAAGCAATGCATTTTTGGCTTTAAAAAGCCCCAAATACAAAACTAAAATCCCCAAAATACTTAAAGTAATAATCGCTCCCATAATATTTGATAGTCGCTATTTTAAAATTTAATTTGATTCAATAAGTTCAAAACCGATGCCTCGGAAAGCTTTAATATCGTGTTTGGCAATACGCCCAAAAGCAAGGTAAAGAATGCAATAACAGCTAATACCACGAACTCCGCACCTTTAATATCACCTACAGAGATTGTTCGGGAAGTCAAGTTCCCATACATGGATTTCTGATAAAAACGCAACATATAAACAGCTCCTAAAATCAATGTCAAACCAGCAAATACAGCGTACCAAACCCCGTAGTCATATAGACCTTTCAATAGCAAGAACTCTCCGATAAAGCCATTTGTCAACGGTAATCCGACCGCTCCCATCACAATGATCAGAAACGCAATGGCCAATTTCGGCAAAGGATTAGCTAAACCACCCAAGTCGTTCAAGATACGCGTACCTGTTCTATTTTCCAATATATCGATAATAAAGAACAGTCCCACAACACTCAGACCGTGGTTCACCATTTGTATGATTGCTCCCTGTAAACCTTCCGAATGCCAAGATACCACTCCAGCACTGATTAACCCCACGTGGGCAATAGAAGAATAAGCAATCAAACGCTTGGCATCCTGTTGCTTGAAAGCAATAATGGAAGCGTATACCACACCAATCACACACAATACCATTACCACATTGCTATAAGCCAATACACCAAATGGTGCAATAGGCAACAACCATCTGATTAATCCGTAAACGCCCATCTTCAACATAATCCCTGCCAACAACATGGTCCCTGCGGCAGGCGCATGGGTATACGTATCCGGTTGCCATGTATGGAAAGGCAAAATTGGAATCTTAATAGCAAACGCTATAAAAAAGGCCCAAAATATCCAACGTTGTGTCGCTTCCGGTAAATCGAGCGCGACAAAGGAAGTCCATTCGAAATCTTGTGATGGAACCTGGTTGTACAGATAAAGGATACCGATCAGCATCAGCAGGCTTCCCAAGAACGTATATACAAAAAACTTCAAATTGACCCGGATACGGTCGCCTTCACCCCATAGTGCACAGATAAAATAAATAGGAATCAGCGCAATCTCCCAACCCACATAAAACGAAAAGGCATCTAAGGCAAGAAACACCAATAAAAGCCCTGCTTGCATAAAAGATACCAATGCATAAAAATTGCCTTTGAATGTCTTGGAGAACGTCGTTAAAACAATCAACGGAATAAGACCATTAGTCAACAATACCATGGGTAAGCTAATGCCGTCCAAACCAATATGGAAATGAATCCCCAATGAGGCTATCCACATCCAGTTTTGTTCAAACTGCATGGTAGCATCCGGTTGGAAAGCACATAGAAACGGGATCGTCAGCCCAACTTGAACAAGCGAGAAAATCAATGATGTCCATTTCGCCACTGGCGATTGCTTCACAAAGATCAAGACAATCGCTGCAAGGAGAGGTACTAACAGTAATATAAATAAGTTACTCATTCAGAAAGCAAAAATTAAAGATTAAAAATTAAAAAACCTAAAGTCTCCATGCACATTCTCCATTCCCCACAATACAAGCTTACCGCAGGCAGACACATATCGCAATACTCACATCTCATACTTAGTACTCAATACTTAGCACTTAATACTGCAAAAGACCATACAGCAACATCACGATTACACCTATCACCATCATGATGATATAAAACCCTACATAACCACTCTGCAATAAACGGATGCCTTTTCCTGAACCTACGAAAAATTCGCCCACACCATTTACAAACCCGTCGATACCCAAACGGTCGATATATTTATAGAAGAAGGCGGAAGCACCTTTTAGAGGCTTCACGATAAGCAAGTCATATAACTCATCAATGTACAGCTTGTGATACGACAAGTTGTACAAGCCTCCCTGCACCACGCTATCAGCTTGTGGGACAAATTTTTTGCTAACATATTTGTTGTAGGCAACGATCGCCATCACTATCGCTGCAACGGAAGACACGCCCATCAAAATATACTCCGTCGAATGGCTTAATGTCAATGCTACTGTATTTTCGTTGCCTGCAAAAACCGGCTCCAGGAAATGGGCCAACGCATGGTGCCCCCCCAATACACTTGGTATATTGATAAAACCGCCTACTATTGACAAAACAGCCAATACGATTAACGGCACCGTCATTTGCCAAGGCGACTCGTGCAGATGGTGTTTTTGTGCCTCCGTTCCTCTGAAAGCACCAAAAAATGTCAAATACAACAACCGGAACATATAAAATGCTGTAAATAGAGCGGTTAGAAAACCAATACCCCAATACAGCATATGATGTTGAAAGGCATACGCCAAAATTTCATCTTTGGAAAAGAAACCTGCCAACGGAGGTATACCACTAATGGCTACTGTACCGATCAGCATTGTGGCAAACGTTACTGGCAGTGCTTTGCGCAAGCCTCCCATTTGCCGCATATCCTGTTCGTTACCCATGGCATGGATAACAGAACCTGCCCCAAGAAACAATAAAGCTTTGAAGAATGCGTGCGTCAAAACGTGGAAGAACGCTCCCGTAAAAGCACCAACACCCAAACCTAAAAACATATAACCCAATTGCGAAACCGTCGAATAGGCCAAGACTTTCTTGATATCGTTTTGTGTTAAGGCTATAAAGGCGGCAATTAAAGCCGTTGCCAGACCGATAACGGCCATAATCTCCATCGTAACGGGAGAAAGCGCAAACAGCACATTGGAACGAACAACCATATAGATACCAGCTGTAACCATTGTTGCCGCATGGATTAATGCCGAAACCGGAGTAGGCCCTGCCATCGCATCAGGCAACCATGTAAACAACGGAATCTGTGCTGATTTTCCCGTCGCCGCCACAAACAGCAACAACGTAATCACCAACACGGTTGAATCGCCAACGCTCAAAGTAGAGGCCTGCGAGAAAACGTCGAGGTATTCCAACGAGCCAAAAGAAGCCAGAATAAAAAACATTGCAATCAAAAAGCCCAAATCCCCTATACGGTTCATTACAAATGCTTTTTTCGCAGCAGAGGCATACGAAGAATTTTTGAACCAAAAACCGATCAGTAGGTAAGAACATAAACCAACACCTTCCCAACCGATAAACATGACCGCATAGTTAGATCCCAAAACAAGGATGGTCATGAAAAAGATAAACAAGTTAAGATAGGCAAAAAATTTGCCGAACCCTTCATCACCAGACATATAGCTGTAAGAATACAGATGGATCAAAAAACCAACACCCGTAATAATCAGCAACATCAGTGAACTCAACGGGTCTACCAAGAAAGACAAACTGACTTTCAAGTTCCCAACAGAAAACCAATCAAAGATATGTTGTGTGATGCTCGCAGTCTCTCCGGCATCTCTTGCCACTTTTATTTCACAATATAGTAATATACTCAGCACAAACGATGCAAGCACTGTTCCGCATCCCACAAGTCCAATCATCGACTTAGGAAAGGCTTTCCTCGCCAAGCCATTTATTACAAACCCTAAAAACGGGATAAGGGGGATAAGCCAAATTAATTCAGACATATAATTCCTATGCTAAAAATCTTTATATATTAGTTACCAACGCAATTTACTCAACGACTCCACATCTACTGATTTGGTATTTCGATACACCATAATGATGATAGCTAGTCCTACAGCCACCTCAGCTGCAGCCAACGCCATAACAAAAAATACGAAAACCTGACCACTGGGATCTCCTCGATAAGCCGAAAAAGCAGCCAACAAAAGGTTCACCGAGTTCAGCATCAGCTCGATCGACATCATAATGATAATCACATTGCGGCGAATCAAGACACCTGTCACGCCAATGGCGAAGATGATACTACAAAAAATGAGGTAGTGGTTTAACGGAACGCCCTGGATTTGTTCTACAATATTTCCCATTATGCTTCTTTAACGTCTTTTTTTGCTAATAAAACAGCCCCGACCATCGCTGTTAACAAGAGAATGGATGATATCTCAAAGGGCAACAAAAATTCATTGAATAACACTTTGCCTAAGTTTTTCACCAGGCCGATATCTGCATGCGAAGCAACCACCTCACTGCTAGGTTCCAATACGCGGAAAGCACCCAAAAGTGTTGCAATCAAACACATGCCTGCAATAGCACCAATGATTTTTAACAAATTCGATTTCATGGGTTCCGTACTTCCATTGAGGTTCAACAACATAAGTACAAACAGGAACAGCACCATAATGGCACCCATGTACACAATAAAATTCACCACAGCCAAAAACTGCGCATTCAACAAAATATAATGTATTGTCAAGGTGAAAAACGTAATAACTAAATACAGAACACTATGCACAGGGTTCTTCGTGAAGATAGTCATCAGCGCAAAAAATATAGCTAAAAATGCTACTAAATAGAATACAGACATTTTAGTTAGAATTTGCTTGGTTCAATTTCGTAATATCAAAAACAGGCTCTACCAACTTATCCTTGCCATAGATAAAATCCTTACGAAGATAATCGGCCGTTACATGTGGTCCATCTAAATAAATCGCCTCTTTCGGGCAGGCCTCTTCACATAATCCACAGAAAATGCAACGCAACATGTTGATTTCATACACCGTGGCGTATTTCTCTTCTCTATACAGGTGTTCCTCTCCTTTTTTACGTTCAGCAGCAATCATCGTGATCGCTTCCGCAGGACAAGACAACGCACACAACCCACATGCCGTACAACGCTCACGCCCTTGTTCATCGCGCTTTAAAGAGTGTTGCCCTCTAAAGTTTTTGGAATATGGCCGTTGTTCCTCGGGATATTTAAACGTCGGGATTTTCTTAAAGAAGTGCCGAATCGTGATTCCCAGTCCTTTGACAATGGCCGGCAGATAAATCCGCTCCCAAAAATTCATGGGTTGCTGTTCGATAACTTTCTTTCTATTGGATAATGATTGCATATCTCTTTATTTTCTCCATCTTTAATACTCCGTACTCAATACTTTGTACTTTATACTCCATACTAAAAATACGTATCCTTTATAATTGTAATTAATCCGGTCAACACAATATTGGCAATGGCCAGCGGAATCAGCATCTTCCATCCCAGATTCATCAATTGGTCATAACGGAAACGGGGCAACGTCCAACGAATCCACATGAAAAAGAAAATAAATCCGAATATTTTAAGGAAAAATACCAACACGCCGATGACGGTTATCCAATTTTGAGATAGCCCCAAATCGTTCATAAACGGGAAATTATACCCTCCGAAATATAAAGCAGCCATCAACGCTGAGGACACAAACATATTAATGTATTCCGAGAACATGTACAGTCCCAATTTCATGGATGAATACTCCGTATGATACCCCCCTATCAACTCCGTCTCACACTCGGGCAAGTCAAAAGGTACCCGATTACATTCTGCGAATGCGCAGGTCATGAAAATCAAGAATCCCAAGGGTTGTACCCAGATATTCCAATTGACAAAACCCGACTGTTGTGCTACGATTTCTCCCATCGACAATGTTCCGGTCACCATCAGCAAAGCGATGATGGAAAGTCCCATACCGATCTCATAGCTGATGCTTTGCGATGCCGCCCGGACAGCTCCCATCAGGGAAAACTTATTGTTGGAGGCCCATCCGCCCAACATAATGCCGTAAACCCCTAAAGCAACTACACCAAAGATATAAAGCACGCCTACATTGATATCAGCCACCTGTAGCGAAATGACCCGATCACCAATCGTGAGTGACTGTCCCCAAGGAATCACTGCCGAACTGATACAAGCTGTGATAATCGCTAACGTAGGTCCCAACACGAAAAGTACCTTATGCGCTCCTGCTGGGATAATCTCTTCCTTGAAAAAGAACTTTCCTCCGTCGCACAAAGGTTGTAAAATCCCCCACAAGCCGGCTCGATCGGGGCCGTAACGGTCTTGCATGAACCCTGCCACTTTACGCTCAGCCAATGTAGAGTACATTGCGATAACTAAGGAGATCACAAAGATGATGACCACCAATATCAATTTCTCCAATATAAAAGCTACTTCCATGTGCTGTTATTGCTTATTTCAATTTTTCTGTTCTTGCCAATTGTTCCGCATTAGCCATCTGCAATGCCGGATCCTTTTTAATGACCGGTGGCAGATTAAACTCCTCGTAATGATTGGCGGTGATGACAGATCTTTCGTCTAATTTCGTCGGTTCTTCCAATACCCAATCACTGGTATGCTTCTTCTCGAAACGACATGTGTCACAGATAAAGTCTTTCACCTCGTTGTACTCGTCTTTCCTTCCCGTCACACGCAACACTTCCTCTCCTTTATACCATAATGTCACTTTTCCTGAACAAGTCGGACAATCCCGGTGTGCATCCACCGGTTTGGAAAACCAAACCCTATTCTTAAACCGGAATGTCTTATCCGTTAGTGCACCAACGGGACACACATCGATCACATTTCCAATAAAATCGTGGTCAAGCGCCTTCTCAATGTAGGTCGATATCTCAGAATGATCACCACGATAGATAATTCCGTGCTCGCGTTGACCGGTCAATTGATTAGCCACGTACACGCAACGGTAGCACAAAATACAGCGATTCATGTGCAACTGTATTTTATCTCCTATATCAATGCGCTCGAATGTCCTTCGCTGGAACTCATAGCGGGTATCGGCCACACCATGCTCATAACTTAAATCCTGAAGTTTACACTCTCCAGCTTGGTCACAAATAGGGCAATCCAACGGGTGGTTAATCAACAACATTTCCACGACACCCTTACGGGCTTCCAGAACATCCGGTGAAGTAATATTTTGTACTTCCATGCCATCCATTACCGTTGTCCGACAAGAAGCCACCAATTTTGGCATAGGGCGAGGATCTTTTTCCGATCCTTTAGATACCTTCACCAAACAGGTACGACATTTTCCACCGCTACCTTCCAAACTGGAATAGTAACACATAGCCGGAGGTACAATGTCTCCGCCTATCTGGCGGGCAGCATTCAAAATGGTTGTTCCCGGCGCCACATTGACCGGAATCCCATCTATGGTTACTCTAAACTTTACTTCTTCTTCAGCCATCATGCTTATATATAAAGTCAGAAATTAGATATCTAAAGTTAAAAGTCTGAAATTAGAAGAAACTGATTGAGTCGTCAGTGGGACAATAGTCCGTACCAGCAACACCAAACTCTAAATCTTAAACTTCAAACCTTAAACCATTTCTAAATTATCTCATTTCCAAATTCTCAAATTCCCTAATTTTGAAACCCTGCTGGCGCGGGTTTGCAACCCGTGCCTTTATACTACAACCCCTACCTCATACTCGCCATTACTCAGCCATAACCAACGGATCCGCATAATGGGCTAATCCGAAATTCCGCGTTTGCGATTCTTCCGGATGCAGGATATGCCATTCAAACTCATCCCTAAAATGGCGTATAGCACTCGCTACTGGCCACGCCGCCGCATCACCTAATGGACAAATGGTATTACCATCGATCTTGCGCTGAATATCCCATAGCAAGTCGATATCCGCTATGGTTCCGTATCCGTATTCAATTTTATACAATACCTTTTCCATCCAACCCGTGCCTTCACGACAAGGCGAACATTGACCGCAACTTTCGTGGTGATAGAATCGGGTGAAGTTCAAGGTATTTCGTACGATACATTGATCCTCATCAAAAGCAATAAAACCACCCGAGCCCATAGCAGTACCGGTGATAAATCCTCCATCTGCCAACGATTCATAGGTCATCAGTCGAGGTTCACCTTTAGCCGTTTTCAAGGCTAAGTTTGTCGGAAGTATGGGCACAGACGACCCTCCTGCAACCACTGCTTTCAATCGCTTGCCATGTGCAATACCTCCACAATATTCATCGGAATAGATAAACTCTTCCATGGGCAAGCCCATCTCTATTTCATAAACGCCCGGACGCACCAAATTACCAGAGGCTGAAATTAACTTCGTACCGGTACTGCGGTCAATCCCAATTTTTGCATATTCCTCACCTCCATCGTTAATGATGGGAACCGTAGCCGCAATCGACTCTACGTTATTCACCACCGTCGGACAACCATACAACCCAGCTACAGCTGGGAAAGGAGGTTTTATCCTCGGGTTACCCCGTTTGCCCTCCAACGATTCCAACAGTGCCGTCTCCTCCCCGCAAATATATGCTCCGCCACCTGGCTGTACATAGATTTCCAGGTCATAACCACTTCCCAGAATATTCTTTCCCAGGAAACCTGCTGCTTTCGCCTCTGCAATTGCCTTTTCCACAATACGGATCTGAGGCATCATTTCACCACGGATATAGATATAAGATGTATTTGCGCCTAATGCATAGCTCGATACAATCATACCTTCAATCAAGGCGTGTGGAATATACGTCATTAGAAAACGATCCTTAAACGTGCCGGGTTCCGATTCGTCGCCATTACAAACCAAGTAACGTGGCACACCCTCAGGTTTGGCCAAAAACCCCCATTTCATCCCCGTCGGGAAACCGGCACCGCCACGCCCACGCAAACCAGATTTTTTCACTTCTTCCACTACATCGTCTGGCGACATGGTTTTCAATGCTTTCTCTACAGCGCGATAGCCCCCCTTTTGACGATAAACCTCAAAAGTGTTTATGCCGGGGACATCAATATGTTCCAATAATAACTTACGTGCCATATTTAACTCTCCTGCGCTTTTTGTTTCAAATCACGAATAAGCTGATCAACGCTTTCCTCCGTCAAATTCTCATAAAATGTATATTCAGGTCCAATTTGCAAAACCGGCCCAAACCCACAGGCGGCTACACATTCAACACCTCTCCAAGAGAATAAACCGTCAGGTGTCACTTCGCCCTCTTTCACGCCTAGCTTATTTTCAATATGTTTCATGATACGTTCAGCTCCCACCAAACAACAAGGCCCGGTACGACACACCTCCAATACATATTTTCCTTGAGGTTGCAAAAAGAACATAGTATAGAATGTAGCCACTTCATACACTTCGATAGGCTTGATGCCCAAGTAGGCGGCCACTTTATCCATAGCATCCACACTCAACCATCCATATTCAGCCTGTACCAAGTGCAAAATCGGCAACAAACCCGATTTTTGCTTACCTTCCGGATATCGAGACACCACCTCGGCAAACTTATCCAATAGTTCGGCCGGGAAGTTGACG
Organism: Sphingobacterium wenxiniae; assembly: GCA_040394995.1. GTDB lineage: Bacteria > Bacteroidota > Bacteroidia > Sphingobacteriales > Sphingobacteriaceae > Sphingobacterium > Sphingobacterium wenxiniae_A. The sequence goes on along the minus strand of JBEBRE010000053.1, from coordinate 5,965 downwards.
ATCATATTTTCTTTAACACTAAGCATCTAATTCTCCTGCGATAACATTTAAACTACTCATATTGATAATGGCATCCGAAATCAACATACCACTGCTCATCGGTGCAAACATCTGATAGTTGATGAATGAAGGCCTCCTGAAATGCAAGCGGTATGGTGACCGTCCACCATCGTGAATCAAATAGAACCCTAATTCACCATTGGCCCCTTCTACGGAATGATATACTTCCGACTGTGGCGTTTCCCACTCACCCATCACAATTTTAAAATGATAGATCAGTGCTTCCATATTCGTGTACACTTGTTCTTTAGGTGGAAGATAAAACTCCGGAACATCGGCATGGAAAACCCCTGCGGGTTCTTTTTTGATTTTCTCCAACGCCTGTTCGATGATGCGCAGAGATTGCCACATTTCCGCATTGCGCACCATAAAACGATCGTACACATCACCTGTTGTACCTACAGGTACGTCAAAATCAAATTCTTCGTAAGAGCAATAAGGCGCAACAGCGCGAACATCATAGTCCACACCCGTCGCACGAAGGATGGGACCCGACCAACTGTAGCTCAATGCTTCCTCGGGAGTGACTGCCGCTACACCTGATGTACGCTCGATAAAGATCCTGTTCCGAACAAACAACTCCTCAAACTCCTTCAACACTGGAGGATAACGCTTTAAAAATTCTTCTATTTTTTGGAAAGCAATTTCATTGAAATCCCGCTCGAAACCACCTATCCGACCGATGTTAGTTGTTAAACGCGCACCACAAATTTCTTCAAATATCTCGTAGATAAATTCCCGTTCCTGCATGACGTACAAAAAGCCCGAAAACGCTCCCGTATCTACACCTAGAATTCCATTGCAAACAATATGATCAGCTATACGAGCTAATTCCATCACGATAATACGCATATATTGTACGCGCTTCGGAATCTCAATTTTCAACAGTTTCTCGACGGTCATATGCCATCCCATATTATTAATAGGGGAAGAACAATAATTCAGACGATCCGTCAAAGGAGTGATCTGATAAAAAGGACGGTGTTCCGCTATCTTTTCAAATGCACGGTGAATATACCCAATGGTAGACACGCCGCTTACGATACGCTCGCCATCAACCTGAACCACATTTTGAAATACACCATGCGTAGCCGGATGCGTGGGGCCGATATTCAACGTAATCAAGTCATCTTGTGGATCGTTGTCGTCGAATATCGGTTTATTGGGAGTTATTTTGGTTATGGGTTTGCTCATCTTCTCCATCCTAAGTTTTAACGTCCAAAATAAAAATCTTTCTTATCCACCCGGTTCGGATCTTCCAATGGATATTCCTTGCGCATAGGAAACACCTCAAGATCATCCATATTCAATATTCTTCGCAAATCCGGATGTCCTTCAAATACGATTCCGAAGAAATCATAAGTTTCCCGTTCCATCCAATTGGCACCCTTCCACAACGAAGTGGCGGTCGGAAGGATCGGCTCAGGGCCACTTAAGTATACCTTCAACCGCAAACGATAGTTTTGAAGCATGTTGTATACATGATATACTACACAAAACTCCTTTTCCTGTTTGGGATAATGGACAGCAGTGATATCGGTCAAATAATTACATCGCAACATCTCATCCTCCTTTACGAAGTGAAGCACATCCAAAATCGACTCCCTTGGCACCTCAATCGTCAATAAACCGTGCGGATCGCCGAGGGATTTCACCGTTTCGCTAAAAATAGCTTGTAAACGATTTAAAACCAATTGATTATCTAACCTATCCATTATCTGTCGCAATTCCGTATTTTTCCAACAATGCTTTATACTCTGGTGTATTTCGTCTATTTAACGATTCGTTTTTCACAATTTCCTGCAGACGCAATACCCCATCTAATATCGCTTCCGGACGAGGCGGACAACCGGGGACATATACATCCACCGGGATGATTTCATCTATTCCCTGCAGGACAGAGTAGGTGTCAAAGATGCCACCACTGGAAGCACAGGCGCCTACAGCAATTACCCACCTCGGTTCGGCCATTTGGGTATAGACCTGCTTGAGCACAGGTGCCATTTTTTTTGCAATGGTGCCCATTACCAATAGCATGTCCGCTTGTCGCGGCGAAAAACTAGGGCGTTCGGCTCCGAAACGGGCCAAATCATATGTCGAACCCATTGTGGCCATGAATTCAATCCCACAGCAGGAGGTTGCAAAAGGCAATGGCCAAAGCGAGTTTGCCCGAGCCAATCCAATCGCTTTATCTAAAGACGTTGCAAAAAAACCTGCCCCTTCTACACCTGGAGGTGCTTCTGCCAATGTCACTTTACTCATGACGATAGTTTTTTGATTTTTAAACACTTAATTTGATGGGAACCGAACCCCAAAGGACTTGCCAATTGAGATTAATCCCAGTTTAGCGCTTTTTTCTTGACGATATAGATAAACCCTAATAAAAGTAAGCCCATAAAAATGAACATCTCTATAAGTCCCTCCATACCAAACTCGCGGAAATTGACAGCCCAAGGATACATAAATATCACTTCCACATCAAAAATTACAAACAGTATAGCAACCAGGAAATACTTGATGGAAAACGGCTGTCGGGCATTGCCGATAACCTCAACCCCAGACTCGAAAGCACCAAGCTTGTTCTCTGTGCGTACTTTAGGACCTATCATGTGTGTACCAATAATCGTCAAAACACCAAACGATATAGCTACACCTAATTGAATCAAAATAGGCACATAATCTACGGGTGTACTACTCAAATCCATGGTTTCCATAACTGTTACTTAATTATCTTCTTTGGTAACAAATATAGATTTTTTTTACAATAAAAAAAGGGACTGAAATCAGTCCCTTGAAGTTTTTGGTTATTTATAATGATTACAAATACTCTTGGAATTGCAATGCAAATTCGTCTTCCGGATTGATGCTCAACACCTTATCAAAATACGCTTTTGCCTTCTCATTATCACCTTTACTGAAGGCGTATACAGCTAAGTAGTTGTTCGCATCAAGGATATACGTCTTGTTCTTGTCATCAATTGGCTTACCCTCGTAATACTCCAATAGCTTAGTGAAAGGTTCTACAAAGGAATCACTCAAAGATTCCAAATCGCCTAAGTCTTCTTTTGCCAACAAAGAATATGCTTTATGGTACAAGGAAGAAGCATAGTATTTCTCACGGATATCTTCTTTTGTTGCACCTAATACCACATCAAATGCTTTGATTGCCGCATCAAACTTTGGTGTGGCTTCCGGTCTTTTGTCTTCTCCTTCCTGAGCTCCATCAATAATTTTACGACCTTCTGAATACTGTCCCAAACCAATGTAGTAGTTGGCATCGTAGTAGTAATCAGATTCCGGTGTCGAGGCTGGAATAGCAAAAATCTTCACCGCATAGGCTATTTCACCTTCTTGGTATTTTGCAAAAGCGGTTTCTGCGACCTCAGCCTCTATGTTATCATCTTCTGTTTGTTTAGCGATACCGTCTTTCAAATACTGAAGACCTTTTGCCTCGTCACCACCTTCCAAATTCGCTAAACCGGCATACAAGTAATCACGCGGAATCAAACGCTCAGCCTTTACTTGGGAAAACAGCGTGTTCATGTATTCTGCTGCTTTTGCATAGTCTTTGTCTTGCACATAAGTAGTGTAACCCAAATAACGGTATACCTTCGCATCTACGCCTGGCATATTAACCAATTCTTGCGAAACGGTCTTCAGCTCGTCATAATTACCCGAATATACCAAGAAGTCTGCATAACGTGTTTTCGCCTCTACAGAATTGTCACCTGTCAAGCTTAAGTATTTTTTGTAGTTCTCCAGAGCTTTGGAATTGATCTCGCGATATTGGTCTTCCGGTGCTTTTAGAGAGTAAAGGTAATATGTTTCCGCCAATTCACGGTAAAGCGGCGCATGATCTGGATTTTCTGAAATCAATTTTGTCAACTGCTCTAAAACCACGTCGTATGCCTGTGCTCTACGGCTGATAATCGCTTGTCCGATTTTAGGTGCCAACAAGGTTGGATCAATATTCAGTGCATCACGGTAATTGACAAATGCTTGACTACTCTCTCCCAGTCCCGCATATGCATCACCCAATGCAACCGGGATCAATGGATCTTTTGCATTTTTAGCCTTAGCCTGTGTCAAATACTCGATAGCCTTTGTATAATCCGGTTTAGGAGCATTGATATAAGCACGGCCGATGTAATATAGTGGCAAATAATCTTTTCTACCCAGACCAGCTACGGCGGTCGAGAACTTTGATTCCGCAGCACTTGCATTGCCATTCATCAAATCAACAATACCCAGCCCCACGTTATTCAATTGCTCTTTTGGTGCATTGGTCAACCCCTGGTTAAACACATAGGCTGCAGAGTCCACCTTGTCATTAATTAAGTGAATCTGACCTAAATAGAAATAGTTTTCTCCATCCTTAGCCTTTTTCTCAACCAGATTTTGAAGCATGCTCTTGGCCTTGTCATATTGCTCTATTGCCATGGCGGCCTTTGCATCTTTCAAACTCTGCGCGCTAACAGACCCTACTGTACCTGCTAATAACAGACTTAAAAATAATTTGCTGTGTGTCATAATTTATTCCTGTTCTATTTTATTCTCAACTTTTGTTTTTAAATCCTTAAATATTATCTCTAATTATAATCTCTCGTCCAGGCATGGTGGCCGGCACAATCCCAGACTTGAGCACAATCCGCTGCCCTCTATCACCCGTTAAAAAGGCAGAAAATCCTATTCCTAAGCCCATATTTGGCTGATAGTTCAAAACATAAAACATCCTACGTAAGGGATACTGCTCTGCTGCAAGAGTAGATTGATTCGGCCGGTAGTATTGATGATCGGCCTTCTCTCCTACTGAATTTTGCACGCTCAATATACGAATATTATTTAAATCTGAAACCTTTGATTTTAAATCGAGGTATTCGCTATAGCCCAAAACCCCTATTTTCGTCTCATCCAGCACAATTTCGTCCAAAACTTCTTTTGCAGAATTTTTCTCTTGCAGATTCGCTGACGAAACCTTTTCTATTTTCCCAAGTTCTTTAAGATATCTAAACGAACTGGAATTCAAATTATTAAAAACCAATTTGTCTCCTCCCTTCACCCTTCCTTTCATCATATCAAAAATATACTCCACAGTAACGCTCGTATCTGCAGATTTCGTATGCTTAACCAAAATAATTCCATCTACAGCCACAGGAAAAATTCTCGGCGTAATAGAACGTTGCTTGAAATAATCGTTTTCGATTTCGTTTAATTCTCGCGCTAAAATGGCAACCATTGCCTTATCAGCCAACAGCTCTTTTACGGCAAGCACCTCCGGACGTGCAATAATATTCAATTTTGCATTTGGATAGGAAGACAGAAACACTTCTTCTTGCTCTTTAAGCAAGGGCAAGATAGATTCGTCCACCACCAAATCCAGCGTACCAACCAAAATGTCTTCCTTTACCGTGTTTACAACGGCAAGGCTATCACTCGTTGCCCCTCCGCCTTGCTTCGCAGTGCGTGAGCACCCTATTGCGAACAGCGATAGCACGGCCACCCATACGATATACCTTTTTTTTGTTCTCATTTGTATATTTGAATCCTTCACGCAATTAAAAGTTTAATCTTATTCCTTTTTTTGTTCAGCGCATAAAATTATTCTGCCACAGTCGGGCGAACCGCATAAAGGAGTAGACTAGCAGCAAAACGCCAAAAATTGTCTTATACGTTGGATCGATGGGTATCGGAAATTCATTCCAGAAGATGATCAATACGCCTAACACAAAATAAAAGAGGAACATCGCAAGTCCCAAAATGGACAGAAATCGCTGTGTGGGCGATTTCTGTCTAAATTTGTTCGATTTTTGTTCAAAACCGCTCATCTAATTCTGCAAGTTAAGTGAGAATGGAAGCTGATATTGTACACGAACCGGACGTCCGTTCTGAATACCAGGGTTCCAAG
>JBEBRE010000052.1:0-19927 GCA_040394995.1 Sphingobacterium wenxiniae | reverse complement strand
TTGTCATTCCGACGACAGTGCTAGTCCCGATGTGTCGGGAAGGAATCTATAACAGAATGCTCCATGCCTCCTGGCATGACAAATTCTTATCTCTCATCATTTAATAGGATAAACCATGGCCTCTTTATGACAAATAAGGGGTTGCTTTGTCATAAAGAAGCTGTTTTGGAGCTTGTGCCTGTTTACAACATACCACCATCTACCGGAAGCACCTGTCCGTTGATGTATGTAGAAAGGTCCGAAGCCAAGAATAAGCAGGCATTGGCAACATCTTCTGCTTCACCGGCACGTTTTAACGGTATGTTCGCTTCCCAACCAGCAACGACTTTTGGATCAAGTACATCCGTCATTTCCGTACGGATGAATCCGGGCGCAATGACATTTGTACGAATATTGCGTGATCCCAGCTCTTTTGCAACTGATTTTGAAAAACCAATGATTCCAGCTTTGGAAGCAGCATAGTTTGCCTGCCCGGCATTTCCTTGTACGCCCACTACCGAGCTCATGTTGATGAACGAGCCCTTGCGGTTTTTCATCATAATTTTTGAAGCGGCTTTGGTGACATTGAAGATGGATTTTAAGTTGATGTTGATGACATCATCCCAATTTTCCTCGGTCATGCGCATCAACAAGCCGTCCTTGGTAATGCCGGCATTGTTCACGACCACGTCTAGCGTGCCAAACTCTTCCACAATATCATGAATAAGCTTTTCAGCCTCGTCAAACTTGGAAGCATCTGAACGGTAGCCTTTCACCTTCGTGCCAAAAGCCTGCAGTTCCTGCTCCAAAGCCTGTCCCTTTTCGACAGAAGATAGATAGGTGAACGCCACATTTGCGCCGTGTTGTGCAAATACTTCCGCAATCTTTCTGCCTATGCCTTTTGAAGCCCCGGTCACAAGAGCTGTTTTGCCTTCTAATAATTTCATCTTATGCAGTATTAGTGTATAAAAATATAGTAATCAAACTTAGTACATGACATTTAACCAATTGACAATAAGTCTGTTAAAAAACAGACAAAAGAGAGCCGTACATTAGGAAAACAAGTCTTTTCACATCTTTCCTGTCGGCATGATGAACCGATTATTAAACTCAAAGAGCTTATGATGTTCTCCTTTGAAAAAACGATGTCTCTATGTGGTTTCAGTTTGTCGCGTACAAAAAATAGTCAAGCAAAAATGTTAAATTTCCGTTATATATCCCAATTTAATTTGCTATTTCTCCTGTTGGGAAATATCTTTTATTTGCACCGTCGTAAATATGTAGTATTAGGTGTTGTTCAGTGTTGATAAATTCGCATTAATAATGAGAGAATTTTGACATTTTCATTCGATAAAAACCTTTTTGAATGTTACTTTTGTACCGAATTTTAAAAACATGGGCAAAAAAACTAAAAAATCTGAAACAGATGTGGTTTTAATCGGAGCCGGAATTATGAGTGCTACATTAGGTACGCTGATTAACGAGCTCAGTCCCGAAATCGACATCGAAATAGTTGAACGCTTGGATGTGGTGGCTGCCGAAAGTTCAGATGCGTGGAACAATGCAGGTACAGGCCACTCGGCTTTGTGTGAGTTGAACTACACGCCCGAGCTTCCAGATGGAAGTGTCAAGATCGACAAAGCGATCCATATTGCAGAGCAGTTCGAGATTTCCAAGCAGTTTTGGGCATATTTAGTTAAAAAGAACATATTAAAAAATCCCACAGAATTTATCCGCCAAGTACCGCATATGAGTGCAGTGTTTGGCGAAAAAGATGTGGATTTTCTTCGTAAGCGTTTTGAAGCCATGGAAAGAGAAACGCTGTTCAAGGGAATGATATACACGGAAGACAAAACCGTACTGAAAGACTGGATTCCATTGATGATGGACGGTCGTGACGAAAACGAGGTGATGGCGGCGACACGTATGGAAATCGGCACCGATGTGAATTTCGGTGAGTTGACACGCGATCTTATCCAAAACCTACAAACCAAAGACAACATTAAACTTTCCTTGAATCAAGAAGTGCGGGATATCGACCGCGAAGACGATGGCCGTTGGGAAGTAGAGATTAAAGATATGAAAACCGGTGAAAAGCGCAAGATCAAAGCAAGATTTGTGTTTATCGGAGCCGGAGGAGGTTCAATATTGTTGCTTGAAAAATCAGGTATCCCTGAAGCAAAAGGCTTCGGCGGATTTCCGGTGGGTGGGCAGTGGTTGCGTTGCAAAAACGAAGAAATTATCAAGAGCCATCATGCCAAGGTATACGGTAAGGCTTCTGTGGGCGCACCTCCTATGTCTGTACCGCATTTGGATACCCGTTATATTGACGGTAAACAAGCCTTGTTGTTTGGTCCCTATGCCGGCTTTTCAACTAAATTCCTGAAACGAGGATCTTATTTTGATTTACCAGCTTCTATCAAACTGTCAAATATACGGCCTATAATCTCTGCCGGATTGGGAAACTTAGACCTTACAAAATATTTGATTACGGAGGTCATGAAAAGTCCGGAAGACAAATTGGATTCGTTGAAACAATTTATGCCTTCTGCGAAAATGGAAGATTGGGGCATCGAAGTGGCCGGACAACGTGTACAGGTTATCAAGAAAGATCCGAAGCATGGTGGTATTTTGGAATTTGGTACGGAGGTCGTCTCCAGCGCAGACGGCTCGCTGGCAGCTTTGTTAGGTGCATCGCCAGGCGCTTCTACTTCGGTAGCCATCATGATCAACCTGTTAAAGCGTTGTTTTCCCGAAAGGGCAAAATCAAATGATTATCGTAAAAAATTGCGTGAGATGATTCCTTCTTGGGGCAAGAGCTTGAACGATGATCCGGCATTGTGCGAAGAAATTCGTCGCCATTCAACAGCATTGTTGCAGTTGGCTTAATTTATTATACTTATGGGGTGCTTCTGACGGGTGGACATACACCTGTCGGCTACAGGCTGAGAATATACCCAATCCCGATAGCTATCGGGAGGAACCTGATCCAGGTAATGCTGGCGTAGGGATAATTTTCTATCTTGTTTTAGAGCATATTCCATAAGTGCGTATTTAATTTAAATTACACACTTATGAATACATTTGAAATCTTGGAAAAAGCACAAGAAGCTTTTCAGCAAACCAGCTGGATAGAGCGCATAGCCGTTCTGTTCGGCATCTGTCAGGTATTGCTTTCCAAAAAGAACAAAGTTTCCAATTATTTTTTTGGGATTGTTTCCATTTTACTGACCATTTCCGTGCTTTATAATGCTAAATTATACGCCGAGATACTCTTGCATGTGTATTATTTAGTCATGAGTATCTACGGATGGTGGTACTGGAAACACAAAACAAAGGAAAGACCGGTGTGGATTACGGTAGCGAACAGGAAGGAATGGGGGACGGTTGTGGCGATTGTTGTGGGCGGATACGCTATCTTGTTCTTCTTCCTGGCATATGTGACAGATTCTGACGTGCCGATGTGGGACGCGTTAGTCTCCAGTACTGCTTGGGCAGGCATGTGGCTTTTGGCCAAAAGAAAAGTGGAGAATTGGATACTGTTGAATATCAGTAATTTCTTTGCTATTCCTTTGCTGTTTTACAAAGAGCTGTATTTGTTCGCAATCTTAACTCTATTCCTGTTTATTGTCGCTATTTTTGGATATCTGGAATGGAAAAAAATCATGAAAACCCAACCTCAAGCCCATGCACATGCTTAATACATTAGATCAAACTGTGATAAAAGACAACATGTTGCCTTCCATTGCCAATAAGGCACTCAATGCTGCACAACTGCAACTGATTTATAATCGGCAATGGTTTAACATTTGGGTACCCAAGGAGTACGGCGGGTTAGAGTTACCTTTACCAGTAGGCTGTGACCTATTGGAAACATTGGCATACGAAGATGGTGGTATGGGTTGGACGGTGACACTGTGTTCAGGTGCCAATATGTTTGCAGGTTTTCTTAATCCTGATATGGCACGTCAGCTGTTTCCTGAACGTAAAGTTTGTTGGGGTGGCAGTGGACGCATTGGTGGTACAGCTGTCAAAGTACCAAATGGTTACAGGCTTACGGGCGAATGGAAATATGCAACAGGAGCACCGCATTTGACACATTTTACCCTGAATGCATGGTTGTACGATGGTGAGGACCCCATATATAACGAGGAGGGAGAGCCCATGTACAGATCTTTTTTTGTAGATCGGGAGGATGTGCTGATCCATTACGATTGGGATACTTTTGGATTGGAAGTAACGGCAAGCCACAGTTTTTCATTGTCGGATGTTTATGTGGATGAAAACCGAGCGTTTGAATTGCTTCCGGATAAACGAACGCATGATAGTGCATTATTTCGTTATCCGTTTATGACCTTTGCAACATGTACCTTAGCGGTAAATTATATTGGCATGTTTCGAAAATTTTTGCATTTGTTTGAGAAGCAACTTTTCTTGAGATCGAAAGACGAAACATGGGCAAAGGAAAAAGGAAAGGAACGGCTTCGAAAATTTAATGATATCGAAATTCCTTTCCTGGCGATGAGAGACCGGTTATATGAATTGATTTCCTTCACTTGGCAAGAAAATGAGAAGGAAAAGGCGCAACTGGAAGAAATCGCCATGCTGTCCCGAGATATCGTTTCTTTCATTCGGATGAATACGGTTGTCCTCTATCCATATATGGGTATTGCCGGTGCACAACGGAATGATGAGATAAACATCGTTTTTAGGAATCTTTTTACAGCTTCACAACATGCGTTATTGAATATCTAAAATTGTACATTTGTAGGAGAGGCAATACGAGATGGCAAAACTATTTATCAAAAATATGGTATGCAACCGTTGCATTATGGTGGTGCAACAGGTGCTGGATAAATTGGGGCTAAAGGCGAAGAATGTCAAATTAGGTGAGGTAACGTTGGATATGGATTTGTCGAATGTCGAAAAAGACACTTTGGATAAGGCCTTGACATCCATGGGATTTGAGCTTATCGATGATAAAAAAAGCCGGTTAATTGAGAAGATAAAAACGATTATCATCGATTTAGTACACTACCAGAATGGCGAAATAAAATACAATTTATCAGAAATGCTAAGCAAGGAAATGCAACACGACTATCATTATTTGTCCAATCTCTTCTCAGAAGTGGAAGGAACGACGATTGAGAAATATTTCATTGCCCAAAAAATAGAAAAAGTAAAGGAATTATTGGTTTATGATGAATTGTCGCTAAGTGAAATTGCTTTTCGTCTCCAATATTCCAGTGTGGCCTATTTAAGTAACCAATTTAAAAAGGTTACAGGGTTGACACCTAGCTATTTTAAGCAAATCAAGGCAGACAAGAGAAAACCGTTAGACGAAGTATAGTTAAAGCACGTCAAATGTATAGCCTTTGTTCAAAAAGTATGCTATGCTTTTGGGTAAGGCATAAGTTAGTCGGGGAATGGCCTTTATATTGTCATGGAAGACAACAATAGAACCGTTCTTCACGTAGTTGATGACATTTTGGTAACACTTCTCAGGTGTGATGTTCATGTCGAAATCTCCTGAAAGGACATCCCAAAAAATAATTTTGTATGTGTTAGACAGTGCTTTTAGTTGCGATTTTTTAGCTCGGCCATAGGGTGGCCTAAACAACTTGGTTGCCGTCAGCTCTTGACAACGTTCCACGTTATGGAGGTATTCATGGTCATCGGTTTTCCATCCTTTGAGGTGATTGAACGTGTGGTTGCCGATGCGGTGTCCCTCTGCTAACAATCGGTTGAAAATCTCGGGATATTTCTGAATGTTTTCGCCTACACAAAAAAAAGTGGCTTTTATGCCGTGTTGGGCTAGTGTATCCAATATGAAAGGGGTTACCTCAGGAATTGGTCCATCGTCAAATGTCAAGTAGATTTTCTTTTCCTGCCGAGACCTGTTGAATACCACATTTGGGTAGTACCACCGCAAAAAAAATGGGGCATTAATTAAATACATGTTGACAATATCATTTTTTTATGTCAAATTTAGAAATCATTTACTCTTAAATAGCAAAATGGTAAGAAAAATAACTTTTCATATCCTTTTTTCCTTGACGCTATGGGTTATGGGGACCTCCATTTCTCGTGCACAGGTCAGCTTGGAGCAGGCTATTCAGCTGACACTGGAGCGCAATTTGCAAATCAAGCAGGCCCAATTTGGTTATCAGATGAGCGAGCAAAATCTATATGAAGCGAAATCGGCCTTGTACCCTAATTTGTCTGCAGGGGTGAGCAATTCGTATACCTATGGTTTAACCTTTGACCAAATTTCAGGTCAAGTCGTGCGCGAGAACCGGTGGACAAGTTCAGCAGGTGGGCAGGTGGCCTCCAATGTTGCCATTTTTCAAGGATTTCAGAAAATCAACCAAATCAAGGCAAATAAAATACAGTTATTGATCGATGCCACGGAAGTAGAGAAGGTTAAGAATGATTTAACGCTCTCGGTTATTACCAATTACTTAGAGGCCATAACGAACAACGAACTATACGAAGCGGCCTTGCAGCAGATCAATTTATCACGTGAACAGCTCCGTCAGGATAGCATACAGTTTGAAGTAGGCAACAAAACATTGGCTGATTTAGCACAGTCTGAAAACCAGGTGGCTACAGATGAGCTCAATATCATGAGCTCCCAAAATGCCTATGATCTGTCGCTTCTGGCCTTGAAGCAACTTATGGAGATGCCACCCGATACACAGATTACGCTTGTTAAGCCCGATATTGCCGGTCTAATGGCTGAGTATGCCGGGATCTCCTATGAAGAGGTTTTTGAAAAAGCGTTATTAACACAACCTGCTGTTGAGCAAGCCACACACAATAAGCAATTAGCTGAAAAGAATATTGACATCGCTAAAGGGGCTTTTTATCCGGTGGTAAGTTTATCAGGAAGCTATGGGACGAATTATTCCTCAGAAGTTTTTCGACAGCAAAATATGAGCTTCAGCGAACAGCTTGACCAAAATAAGTCATTTAGAGGGGGCATTAGTGTTGATTTTTCCATTTTCGACAACAATAGACGTAAAGCGGCACTCAACAAAGCACGAATAAACTATCTGCAAGCGGAAAACAGTGAAGCACTGACGAAACGTAACTTGGAGAAGACCATTTCGCAAGCTATTTTAGATTTGAAGGCGGCCAATAAGCAATATATGGCTTCACAGGTAGCTTTCAATACCGCTAAAGTCGCCTTTCAGGCCTTGAAGGAAAGATATGATGTAGGTATGGCAAATTCCATCGAGCTATTCACAGCTCAGACAAATATGAACAGGGCAGAATTTGATATGATTCGCAGGAGATACGAATTAGTGTTCCGCGGTAAAGTAATTGATTATTATATTGGAAACCCCATAACATTTTAATAGCACATTTCATGGCAAAGAAAAAGAATAATTTACCTAAAATATTGGTTTTTGCCGCAGTCGGTTTATTGGTGGCGGTCATTGCTGGAAGCAAGCTTGGTTGGTTCGGCGATGGAGGAGAACAAAAGGTGGCCGTTGATTCTGTTCAAGAGAAGACGATTTTTGAATTGGTATCGGCCAGCGGAAAGGTACAACCCGAATTTGAGGTGAAATTGAGTTCGGAGGTTTCCGGAGAGATTATCGAGTTGAATATAAAAGAAGGCGATGTGGTTAAAAAAGGACAGGTGCTTTGTCGTGTAAAGCCGGATCTGTTGCAATCGGGCTATGATCAAGTAGTGGCTATGGTTAGTCAACAAAAGGCTAATTTGGCGGCATCCCAGCAGGTTCTGAAGCAACAGGAAGCAAACTTCACAAATATAGAGGCGATTTACAGACGGAACACCGAGTTATTCAATAAGCGCGTTATTTCGGCGGCCGAGATGGATAAAGCACGGGCTGACTATGAAAGTGCATTGGCCAGTTTGGAATCGCAACGCCAACAGGTAGTGGCTTCTCGATATGCGGTTACGCAATCGCAGGCCCAGCTTAGCGAAGCGGCAAATAGTTTGGCCAGAACAACCATTTATGCGCCGTCAGACGGTATTATTTCGTTGCTGTCAGTAGAATTGGGCGAACGTGTTGTCGGAACGGCGCAGATGGCCGGTACAGAGATCATGCGCATCGCCAACATGTCAACCATGGAGGTGAATGTGGAGGTCAATGAGAACGATATCAACCGCGTGAAGGTGGGCAATGAAGCGACTATTGATGTCGATGCCTTTCAAGGGCGTAAATTCAAAGGCGTGGTGACAGAGATCAGTAGTTCGTCTACTTCGACAGCTGCCGGAGCCACCACAACAGCCGAACAAGTAACCAATTTTAATGTAAAAGTGCGGATTGATTCGTCATCTTATGCTGATTTGATTGATGATGGCAACATAAATTCTTCCCCCTTCAGGCCCGGGCTGTCTGCTACAGTACAAATCCATACCAAAAGCGACAAAGGTTTGATTGTGCCCATTCAAGCTGTGACGGTTAGATCTGATAATCAAACAGACTCGGTGCAAGCCGACGAAATGAAAGAGTACGTATTCGTTTTGCAAGGTGATGTGGTTAAAATGACCGAGGTGAAAACAGGCATACAGGACGATAATCATATCATCGTAAAAGAAGGGCTGAAAAAAGGGGATTTTGTTGTCTCTAGACCATTTAATGCTATTTCAAAGGTCTTAAAAGACGGAAGCAAGGTGAAGAAAGTAGAAGCTGGCGAACTGAAATAAGCTAGACCATCTTTTCAAATGGTCATATCTATCGACTATGAAAAGGCTATTGGATTTTTTAGCATTGACAGAAAGGGAGCGACGGGGATTCATTGTCCTGTTGTCGCTTATTTGCTTTATATCTTTGATGCCGTTCGGATATAAAGCGTATCTAAAGCGGAACCAATCCGACATACCCATCCATTGGAGCTCTTTGGATGAAATAGTGGAAGGAGCATCACCATCCTATTCCTTTGACGAATCCTTTTTGGAAAAGGAAACCAGACCTGAAAAGGCATCCAAAGAGCACTTATTTCCATTTAATCCTAATGATCTACCCATCGAAAAGTGGCGAGCATTGGGTTTTTCCGATAAGCAAATTCAGGTTATCAAGAACTACGAAACCAAGGGCGGACGGTTTTACAAAAAAGAAGACGTTGCGAAAATATATGCTATTTCAGAAAAGGAATTTAGGCGCATCGAACCTTACTTGCGCTTTGACGCACAAAAGGAGCATAAAATACCTGTTGTGAGAGATAACAAAAAGAGAGAGACCCCTTATGTTGTCGGTCCTGTTGACATTAATAAAGCAGACACTGTAGCCTTTAAAAGGTTGAAAGGTATTGGCTCGGTGTATGCGGCGCGAATTGTCAAATTTCGGGAGGCTTTAGGGGGATTTCACCACGTTGGCCAAATCAAGGAGGTATATGGCATCTCTGATGAATTGTTTCAGGCCATTCACGAAAGCCTGATATTGGAAGAGAAAAACATAAGGCAACTAGAAGTGAATAGATTGGAGGTGGAAGAATTGGCAAAACACCCCTATATCTCTAAAAAAGAGGCAAGTTTGATTGTTAATTACCGTATGCAACATGGTGTTTTTCAGTCGATTGAGGATCTCAAAAATATTTATGCATTGAGTGACGATTTTTTGCGTAAAATTGCGCCATATTTACGTTTTAATTGAGACAGATGCTTATGATCGAAGACCAACTAAAGCTACTGATACGGGACATTCCCGACTTCCCTGAACCGGGAATCGTTTTTAAAGATATTACACCAGTATTGAAAGATCAGAAGCTCTGCTCAGCTATAGTCGAAACTTTTGCCGATCGGTTAAATGGTCAACGAATTGATGCTATTGCAGGTATTGAAAGCCGCGGATTTTTGTTTGGTATGATGTTGGCCAATACGTTGCATATTCCTTTTGTACCTATCCGAAAGCAGGGAAAACTTCCTTTTAAGACGGTTTCTGAATCGTATAAGCTGGAATATGGTCAGGCCACTATTGAAATACATGAAGATGCCTTCCCTACAGGCAGTCATGTCCTGATCCATGACGACTTGCTGGCCACAGGCGGAACAGTGGTTGCCGCGTCAAAACTCATTGAAAAAATAGGAGGGGTGGTAGCCGGTTATTCCTTTGTAATCAGTCTTGATTTTTTGAATAGCCAAGGTCGTCTAACGCGATTTAGTGACAATATTATATCTTTAGTACATTATTGAAAATTCATTTAATATTATAGAAAAATCATGGAATGGTTAGCTGATCCACAGGTATGGATTTCCTTTTTAACCTTGACAGTTTTAGAAATTGTTTTAGGTATTGACAACATTGTTTTTATTTCGATTCAAAGTGCCAAACTTCCGGCAGAACAGCAAAAGAAAGCTCGGCAACTAGGTCTTCTACTGGCCTTGGTCTTGCGTGTGGCGTTGCTGTTCTCCATTAAATGGGTTATGGGCTTAACTGCACCGCTCGTCAATTTTGCGGCTATCTTTGGCATTGATAACCCATCTGTTGCGCAATATTTGGTGCTGTCGGGGAGGGATCTCATTCTTTTTATCGGGGGGTTGTTCTTGATTTATAAATCAACAACCGAAATTCACCATCGGGTAGAAGGTCACGCAGAGGCCAATAAAACTGGAGCAAAGGTGGTTACCTTTTCAAGCGTTATCATTCAGATCTTAATCCTCGATTTAGTGTTTTCGCTCGATTCGGTCATCACGGCTGTAGGAATGGTGGATCAGATTGGTGTTATGATCGCAGCTGTTATTACCGCGGTGGTGATTATGTTGCTTTCAGCAGAATCGATCAGCAATTTTGTCAACAATCATCCTTCAGTGAAGATGCTGGCTTTGGCATTTTTGCTATTGATAGGTGTTTCATTGACCGCAGAAGCTTTCGATCAGCATATCCCTAAAGGATATATTTATTTTGCCATGGCATTCTCCGTGCTGGTGGAATATTTGAATATACGCTCGGCAAAAAAAGCGCAGAAACACCAGGAGAAGATCTCCTAAGGCGCTTTGGTCCATAGCAATGATTGTCAGGCAAACGATCTGACAATTATTGCTATTTAGTTATAATCCGCTAGTTTCTTTAATCGAAAAATAATTTAACCTGCCCTTTTTGTAGGAAAAATATGACAATATTATTTCCTTTCTGTAAAATTCTTTCATAAATCCAAATGAATTAATATGTTTGGATATTGAAATCTGAATCTGTGTGTGCATAATCTGAACTGTGTGAATTTTTGTTAATTACATGTGTTTTTATATTGTTTTGTCAAGGGCTATAATACGCTGTAAAGGATCGTGGTGTGACTTTTTAATTCATATCCGCTATTAATAAGGATATATGAATTGAGGTTAGCATGTGATTCAACGAATTTTGAGATATCGTTCGGAACGGAATATTTTATAGGATAGAATAATGCTATTAACTGTTTTACATATTATTGTACTGACTATTGCCTTGCTGTGTCTGCATCTAACCTACATGTTGCCGAAAACGGTCGAGCAAAGTGTCTTGTATGCTGTGCGCTTGTTTCTATTTGTTGTCTTTGTGCACAACATTCACGCATTTGTTCTTGGAGATCTTTTAGTAGGCTATCAATATGTCGATTGGGCCGCACCATATGGATTGCTTTACGGGCCCATGTTGTATATTGGTCCTATTACTATGGAAAAGGCACGCAAAAACCGCAAACTCTTCATGCACCTATTGCCATTTGTAATTGCGCTATTTTTCTATGTTATCATGCTGTTTTCTTTTGAATATAGGGAAACATACGGCATAAAGCATTACATGTTCCTGTACACGGGCATCGGTGTTTCGTTATTTGTTTATGCCGCCTTGCTGTTTAAGAAATCAACCCGTGGCAGCCATCGGTTGATGCCGGTTTACGCAGCCATTGGTATGTTAGTTGCTTTGATTATTTTAATCCAAAAAATCGGAGAATTCTTTTTATTGCCTGATGGATACAGCTTGACCATGTCTGTGCTGTGTTATACAGGTGTATTGTGTGCTTTGCTGATCATCTATGGGGAGTCATTACGTTCATTGCGTTCCTCCGTCGATGGAAAAGAAGATGCCAATAACAAGATAATAACAGAAATTTTTACCGACCCAGTGATCGCGGAAGAGAGTCGCATATCTACAAAAGAAGTTTGGGAACCTTACGTGGAACAGGTGGAGAACTATATGCAACAAAAGAAATATCTAAACTTTTCGTTTGATATCGTGACTATGTCTACCGACCTAAAAATCCCCAAATATATTTTGAATGAGCTGTTTTCCCATTATTACCAAGAAAGTTTCGTGAAGAAAATAAATAACCTGCGTGTACAATATGCGTGCAAAGAATTGGAGAATACAGATTTTGACCAAAATATTGATGAGTTGTGGAAAAACTGTGGCTTTAAATCGAGGGCATCCTTTTATCGCAACTTTTCACAATTGATGCATTGCACTCCATTAGCGTATAGGGAAAAACAAATGTTAAAGAAATAAATGATCATGACCTCAACAACCTTCTACCCGCATTTTTTTAAAATCTTGTTAATTAGTCTATGGTCATTTTGCTTTCTATCCCTTGTCTATGCGCAAACAGATAACTTTGATACACGCTACAATGAAGCATATTCACTGATGGCAACTGATGTACAGGCTGCCTTTATAAAGGCAGATTCACTGTTGCAAAATACCCGGGAAGACGAGAAAAGGATGAAAACATTGATGTTGTTGGCCAATATACAACATAGCAAGGGCGAAATATCTTCCTCCTTATATTATATCTTAAAAGCACAAAACATTGCAAAAATCAAGGGAACGCCTGATTGGATGGCGCGTACTTCAGGATTTTTGGCCACGACCTTTCGCAACTACGGACTTATCGAAGAATCGAAAAAATATTTAGTAGAGGCTGAGCAGGCCAATGAACAACAGAAAGAGAGTCCCGCTTACTCGTTGACCAAAATCAACATATTACAGGAAAAATCATTTCACAAAATAGAAGAAGATGCAGTTGAAGAAGCTTTATCTTACCTGAACGAAGCGGATGCATTGGTGGATAAAGTGGAAACTACTGATCCCAGATCTATTGTTGCCAGGGCGACGGTATATCAATTGTTGGGCACCTGTTATCTGCATTTGAGACAAAACCAAAAAGCAGACTCTCTATTAAGATCTTCTTTAAGACTATTGGGGAGCCAAGAAAGCAATCTGCGTCCGTATATTTTTAGGTCGATGGCGAATAATGCCATGCAGACAGGTGATCTGGACACCGCATGGCATTATCTTCAATTGGCAGAACCTTATCTGCAGATGTCCGATAGGGAGGAACTGAAGATTAACATGTACGAAAGTTATGCAGATTACTTTAAGGCGATAAACGATACCGAAAAAGTTGTGTACTACCAAGAGTTGCTCCAAAAGACAAAGGAACAGAAAGAGCTTTCGGCACGCAAGATCGCCAACGAACTGATTAAGAAAATGGATAGGGAAAAGAGCTCAGCCGTGTTTGGCGTGAGGCTGTTTTGGGTATTGTTGGCCTGTCTTTTAATCGGCATAGGCGGTTTCGTGTATTATTTTACAAATAGAAAAAACCAGGAAGTGACACGGTTCAGACAGCTTTTGGAGGAGATGGAGAAGAAAAATACGGAACAACAAAGCCTATTGAAGGAGATGCAACTGGATTCATTTTCCTTAGACCATTCCGTAGCGGCAGACACCGAGAAAAGATTGCTCTATAGTTTGGTAAAGCTGGAAGTAGAGAACTTCTTTCTCGATCCTGATGTTTCTGTGCCTTCCTTAGCCAACTTGTTGGGCACCAACACAAAATACGTTACCTTTTTGGTGCGTAAGTATCGAAAACTCGATTTCAATGACTATATCCAATCCCAGCGTATTTTATATATACTGAATCGATTAAAAACCGAGCCTGAGTTATTGGAATACAAATTATCCTATCTAGCGGAGATATCTGGGTTCCCGACACATAGTATGTTTTCGGCAGCCTTTAAGAGTGTAACAGGGATATCGCCATCTACTTTTATTGAGAATTTGCAGAAAGCAAATAAGGTGGCTTAAGTAAAATCGGGAGATCCATTTTGTTGGGCCTCCCGATTTATCTTTTTTATTTGTTTAATCGACGTACTTTACTGTGTTTTCTTCCATAAAAGATGTAGATAACAAGACCGATTAATAGCCATATCGCTAAACGCTCCCAACTTTCTACCGGGAGGGATGCCATTAAGAGTATACACACAATAACCCCCAAGATCGGAATAACAGGTACAAACGGGGTTTTGAACGGTCGTTCAATTTCCGGATTAGTTTTGCGGAGCACCAGTACCCCAATGCAGACCAATGTGAACGCAAACAATGTTCCGATACTAACCATATGTCCCAAATCAGATACCGGAACGAAGCCGGCAAATAGGGAAACAAACACCATGAAAATCAAATTTGTTTTCCAAGGTGTTTGGTTTTTGGATAAGTCCGAAAATAATTTGGGCAAGAGGCCGTCCTTGCTCATGGAATAAAAGACACGGCTTTGGCCGAGCAACATGACCAATATAACGGAAGTATACCCTGCAATGATGGTAATGATTAAAGCAGTATTCAGGAATGTATATCCGGTTTGGGCAAACGCCGTAGCTACAGGCTTGGCATCGCCGGCAAATGTTTTGTAGTTTTCCAAGCCGGTCATCACATAGGAGAAAAGAACATACAGCAATGTACAGACCAATAGCGAACCAATGATGCCAATTGGCATACCCTTTTTGGGGTCTTTTGCTTCTTGTGCGGCTGTGCTCACCGCGTCAAAACCAATAAAAGCAAAGAAGAGTACACCAGCTGCCCGGAGGATACCGCTGATACCGAACTGGCCAAAATGATCGCTGGTTAAAAATGCCCACAACCCCAGTTCGCCGTTCTTGACCATTTCCTCCCCTTCATTTGTAGGGATAAAAGGTGTATGGTTCGCAGAGTTTATAAAACTCCAACCTAAAGCGATGAAAATCAGGACAACACTCACTTTCAAAATCACTAGAATATTGTTTACCGTAGATGATTCTTTAGTGCCTCTCATTAATAATAAGGACAGCAGACAGACTATGATAATGGCCGGAATGTTGATGATACCCCCTTCCCAAGGTCCTTTGAGGAACTCGTGCGGTATGGACATCCCAAAAGTGAGCAGTAATTCATTGAAATATTGCGACCAACTGACAGCTACCGTAGCGCTGGCCAAAGCGTATTCCAATACCAAATCCCAACCGATGATCCATGCGATAAATTCACCCATGGTAGCATAGGAATACGTATAAGCACTTCCTGCTACGGGAATCATGGACGCGAACTCAGCATAGCATAGGCCGGCAAAAGAACATGCCAAAGCAGCAATGATGAACGAAATGATAACAGCTGGCCCGGCATTTTCAGCAGCAGCAATACCCGTAAGCGAAAAAAGTCCGGCACCAATGATAGCACCTACCCCAAGGGAAACCAATCCCGTGTTGCTCAATGTGCGTTTTAATGTGTGTTCTCCACTTTCTTTAGCCTCTTGAATGATTTGAGGTATCGATTTTTTGTAAAGCATAGTCTTTGAAGGTTAGTTTTTATTTATTGTTTGTGTTGTTTTTAAATTTGCTATAGGCATCCATGATGTACAGCCGCATATCTTCTGGAGAGGCTGTTTCCACAAACTCCAATGCAGGTCTGTATTGTTCTTTGAATAGTGGTAGCTCTGTATCGCTGAGTGGTATGATGGACGTGATGAGCTGTTTTGTGAATACCCTGTCAACTTTTCTTTCCTGTTGTTCATGAAGAAGCAAGTCCAGGTTTTTACGGGCGAGTTTTCCTTCTCTGCCAAATAATCGTGAAGGCGATAGGCGTAATCCTCCGCGGGTTTGGGAAGCATCCGTCACTTGCCCCTCGTTCTTGGCCTTCTGTATTTCCAATGCCAATCTGCTGTCGGTTAACCGACTGACAATCACTTCATCGATCATAATTGTTTTTTCGTCCCGTACGAGGTATATGCGGTGAATAGCCTCTTCATATATGAAGGCGGTATCTATTTCGTATCCAATCTGTGTAAACGTCAGGAAGTCGTTTATTTTCCCCTCGATCACAAAATTTCCGTCGGCATCAGTGCGCGTTTCTTGTTGTGTACGAAGGTTTTTGACGGTTACGTCTTTCAAGCGCTGACTGCTTTCCAATTCATGTACAATGCCCTTAATCTGTTGTGCATAACCCGAAAGGCTGACGAATAGGATTCCCATGCAGAGGATTACGCTTTTGAAACAGATGGATAATGTCACTCTCATATATTAATTTTTTTGCCAAACATTGTTTGTTGGATTGATATCCGGGTACACCTGATCGGGATCAATCACGACTTTTGTCAGTCGTTCTGTTGTTTTTAGTTTAAAGGTCCATGATTTGTTGCGTTGCCAAATATCTACGGGTAATTTTTTCCGAACTTTTTTCCCGGATTCGGTTGTCGCTTCGATGACCACTGGCATTGGCAACTTTTGAAGATTTTCGATGGTGATAATGGCTCCATTTTTTGGATCCATATTTTCATAATCTACTTGGCTAACTGCTTGGTCAAGTGCCCAATTGTATTTGAACCAACCCCGCCAAAACCAGGAAAGATTTTCGCCGGTTTCGTTTTCGATCGTCCGGAAGAAATCGTCCGGAGTGGGGTGCTTATAGGCCCAATACTCGACGTATTTTCGAAAAGCCCTGTCAAAGCGCTCCGCGCCGATCACTTCGTCGCGCAAAAGACGCAACCCATAGGCTGGTTTGTAATACACCAATACACCTATGTTGTCTTCTTTCATGTTTTGGGGCGATGACATAATGGGCTCCAAATTGGGACTGGCAAATGCTTTTGTCATGCTGTTTCGATTCCCGAATCGCTTTTGGTACTCGCCGTTATTGAATACTTCCGTAGACAACTCGTTAATGAAGGAGTTGAAGCCCTCATCCATCCAACCGTGTAGCCGTTCGTTGCTGCACACGATCATGGGAAACCAGTTATGGCCAAATTCGTGATCTGTGACGCCCCAAAGACTGCCAGCTTTGGCTTTGTGTCCGCAGAACGAAATGGCCGGATATTCCATACCACCAACGTTGGAAGCCACGTTCACGGCAACAGGGTAGGGGTACTCAAACCATTTTCGGCTGTAATATTCAATGGAAGCTTTTGTGTATTCCGTGGATCTTTCCCAAGCATTGTTTCCGTTGCTTTCCACCGGATAGGCCGACAATGCTAAAGATGCCTTGCCGCTAGGATGGGTGATTTTTGCGCCGTCAATAATGAATGCTTTGGAAGAAGCCCATGCAAAATCGCGTGCATTATCCAATTTGAATTTCCAGGTCAAGGTTTCTTTCTTCGGACGGGATGCTACGTTAGTAACTTCCTCAGCACTGCGGATGATAACAGTTTTATTGCTCTCGTGCGCTTGCTTGTATCTATTCAGCTGTTCAGCGGTCCATACCTCATTCGGATTGAGCAATTCGCCTCCTGCTACCACGATATGGCCGGCCGGAGCAGTAATTTCTACGGTGTAATTTCCAAATTCAAGATAAAACTCGCCTGGTCCAGTGTAAGGTTCTGTATTCCATCCTGTTATGTCGTCGTACACACAAACGCGCGGGTACCACTGTGCAATGGTATAGATCTTTCCATTTTTTGTGTCAAGGATACCCGTGCGGTCAGCGCCATACTGTGGAACGATATAGGCGTAATCGATCTCAAAGGTTACGGAGCCTCCTTTAGGCTTCAGTGGTTGCGCAAGCTCTAAGCGCATGCGTGTGTCAACTACTTCATATTGCCCTGTTCCACCATCCGAAAATTTCACGCTTTGTAAAGCAAATCCACCGTCAAAGACAGCATCGGCAGATCCATATCGGCTTTTGTCCAATGGAATGGTCGCTTGTCCACGTGAATTTTCGTTGAATAGATTCTGGTCTAATTGTAGCCAAATGAATGACAGTTCGTCCGGGCTATTGTTGGTGTATGTAATGGCGACCTTGCCTGACACTTTGTTGTTCGTGTCGTCCAAGGAGGCTTTGATGCTGTAATCGGCGCTATTTTGCCAGTATTCGTGACCGGGTTTTCCACTTGCTGAACGATAGACAGAACCGTTGTTTGCGTAGAAAATAGGATTGAATGCTTCCGTGTAGTCGTATATGCTTTTTGACTGTGCTTGCAGTTCAGGCGAGCTCAATATAAAGCCGATCAGACCAAGTCCAATTATTCTTTTAATCATGTTTACGTTAGTTTTTCTTCGTATTCCGTTTCGTCAAAACCTAAAACGATACCTTTAGATGTTTGTATCAATGGCCTTTTAATCATACTGTTGTTTTGGAGCAAAACAGTGTTGGCCGATTGCGCGTCGATGACTTTAGCCTGTTCTTCAGGAGTTAGTTTTTTCCAGGTTGTTCCCTTTTTATTGACTAAGGATTCCCATGGAACGTCTTTTTCCCAGTTTTTTAACTGTTCTTCTGTAGCAGGTTCTTTCTTGTAATCGTGAAAAGTGTAATCCAGTTTATGTTCATCTAACCAATTCAGGGCTTTTTTTACTGTGTTGCAATTCTTTATACCATATATATGTACCATACAAGATCAGTTTTGGTGGTATGAATGGATAAAGATATTAATATATTTAAAAATGCAAAACCCAGAAGGCAATAATTTTGACTTTTGGATGTCATGTCAGCCTCTTGATATAGGACAATTTCACCGGCATTAGTGTGTTTTTTACACTATGTGTTATGGATATAAAAAAAAATCATTACCTTTAGTCCTCGTAAAATAAAAAAACAATTAGAGAAGAAACATATGAGCCTAAAAGACTTTAAAGGTGTTTTGACAGGAGACCAAGTTCAAGAATTATTTGAAATTGCTAAAAAACACAAATTTGCATTGCCTGCAGTCAATGTTATCGGTACAAATTCCGTCAATGCTGTTATGGAAACGGCTAAAGCTGTTAACTCACCTGTTATCATACAGTTGTCCAATGGTGGAGCACAGTTTTATGCGGGAAAATCATTAAATAACGATGGGCTGAAAGCCTGTATTTTAGGCGCTGTATCTGCGGCACAGCATGTTCATCTGCTTGCTGAACACTATGGTGTGGCGGTTATCTTGCATACGGACCACGCGGCTAAAAAATTATTACCTTGGATCGATGGGTTATTGGATGCTGGTGAAAAATTCTTTGCCCAACACGGCAAGCCGCTTTTTTCTTCGCATATGTTGGATTTGTCGGAAGAACCTATTGAGGAGAACATTGAGATTTCCAAAAAATATTTGGAACGTATGAAACCACTCGGCATGACGGTAGAAATCGAGCTGGGTGTAACTGGCGGGGAAGAAGATGGTGTGGACAACTCGGATGTGGACAGCTCCAAACTGTACACCCAACCAGAAGAGGTTGCGTATGCCTACGAAGAGCTCTCCCAAGTATCGGATAAGTTTACGGTAGCGGCCGCGTTTGGTAATGTACATGGTGTTTATAAACCCGGAAATGTCAAGTTGCAACCAGTGATTTTGCACAATTCCCAAGAGTATATCCGGGAGAAGTTTAACTTAGCTGCTGAAAAACCGGTGAACTTTGTGTTCCATGGTGGCTCAGGTTCGTCTCCAGAGGAAATTGCTGAAGCTATTTCTTATGGAGCAATCAAGATGAATATCGATACCGACATGCAGTGGGCATTTTGGGACGGTGTGCGCGCATATGAAGCGAAGAACCATGACTATCTTCAAGGCCAAATTGGAAACCCTGAAGGAGCAGATTCTCCAAATAAGAAATACTATGACCCTCGGGTATGGTTGCGGAAAGGGGAGGAAGCTTTTGTTGCACGGTTGAAACAGGCTTTCCAAGAATTGAATGCTATCGATGTTAACGATAAATTATAGTTTTTAATTCCATAATAAATCAGGTTGCGCGATAAGCTTAAGCTTGTCGCGCAATTTTTTTTATCTAAGGAAT
>JBEBRE010000051.1:0-20030 GCA_040394995.1 Sphingobacterium wenxiniae | reverse complement strand
CCAACCTAAATACTTTGTGCCCTATACCCCATACTAATCTTTATCTTTGCACATCATGGGATAACAGCGATTGCATCGATATCAAGTTTTTTGTTTTTCCAAAAGGTTTTTAATTTGTACATCTAAACGTTTAACGCGATTGTGTTTTTTCGATGACAGGAAACTTGCTGTCATTACTATCTATATGTCTTTTCTTAACATTATAAGTATGATATCTGCTTCCTTACTTTCATATTTGGTATAACTACTTTTCTTACTTTTTTCTATTTGGATGCTACCTCCATCTTTGAGAGAATAGAATGAGGGGATTACCTACCATTAACCTAACATCGAATATATCTATTTAGCTAACTCAACGTTGTCAAATTTATTTTTTGACAATTGGCATGGTAGATATAGCTACAACATGGAACTACTTCGGGTTTCTGAGACCATATAGAACAATATGTGTGTTATCCTCTTTTATTTTAGTGTAAGATGTTACAAGCGCAAACGTTTGTGTGTTTTTGCGCAAACGTTTTCGTTTTGCCTTGGTTTGTTATTGTAATTTTAAATTTCAATCTTCGGCTCTGTTAACATTATTTTAACCAATAAGTATATCAAACACGAAAACTCATGGTTGTAAAATTATCTAGGGGCAGATTTTTGCATAAAATTGACCATTATTTGGCGCCTAAAAGATACAAGATATTGGCCCTATGTATGGCAGTAGTTTCATTTGTGCATTACGGCTATGCGGCATCTTCCGTCATTGTCAAGGAAAATGACATAAACAAGCCATATTTTTCCAACAAGGAAATGACGCGTATTGTAGGCGAGTTGTCGCCCGTTGGACTTGTTCTTCAAGACACCATAGAAGAGGAGGAGTTTGATGAGGAAACAAGAGCCAAGATCAACACATTGAATACCCGAAAGCTGACGATGGACAGCCTTGATATTGTGCCCATAAAGAACAATCCCTATCTGGCTGTGGGAGACTATTTGAAAGGTCAAGCAGCTGGTGTTTATGTACAGAGCCCGTCTGCCGAACCTGGCACGTACCAAAATGTACTTGTTCGTGGACTGTCTGCCTTACAGCTTAATAATCGTGACATCAACAATAATCAAGCAGCACTATATGTGAATGGTGTTCCGATGGGAATTGAGAATAACTTTGCTTATGATATACAACGGTATGACTATAACCGGATTGGCCCAGCCACTGACTATTGGGCTTCTATCGACTTGTCTTCTATCAAATCGATAGAGATCATTAAAGATCCTACCCGATTGGCCGAATTGGGGCCATTGGCGGCAAACGGCGCAATATGGATCACTACCTTTGGGGGGAAGACGGGCGAACGGGAGATTTCAGTTAATACCTATTACGGTTTTAATACGAAACCGGCTGTGACACCTTTCAATGCCGCATATGAAGATTTGTTCAGACAAAATTTTTATAAAAGATATGGTACCGAAGATGACCGACTGAAATATCCAGGATATCTATCAGATTCGACAAACCTAAATTACTATGGTCCATCGAATTGGCAGGACTTGTATCATTCTACCGCTTCCCTTTATTCGATGGATTTTAGTTTGGCTGGTGGTTCTGATAGGGCGAATTTTGGAGTTTTTCTTGGGCATACCAAAAATGCTGTATCGTCGGATGAAACCAATTTAAAGCGCTATAATATTCTATTTAATGTCAACATGCTACCGTTTGAATGGTTTGCAGTGTCTACTTATGTCAATGCTCGTCGTATGGAGCGCGATCGTAACCGAAATGTGCGTGACCGCTATGCAGAGATGTCTTATTTGCCGGATTTGTCTACGCCTTTGTCTCCTAACAAAAATATATACAGCCAATACATAGGACGGTATAAAAATGAAGTTGTGGATGACAATGTAACGAACCATGTCAATGGAAACATCCGTTTGGCTTTGGATATTTTTTCTAATCTGCAATTTGCAACCAATTTTGCATTAGACTATAATGAAGGTGTTCGGGATCTGTTTTATCCCGGCACCTTGATGGAAACCATCAACTATATGTCTACTTATTATGGATACACGCAACGGTTTGTATTTTCCAATAAATTGGCATATAACTATCAGGTAAACAGAAGCAATTTTGCGGTGAGCGTTGGTTCGGATTATTCCGAGGATTTGTTCCGTTATAATTTTGCGCGTGCTTATGATGGACCAAACGACTATATCAAGTTAAATGTGGTAAATGGTAATTCCAATGACGGAGACTATTTGGATCCAAGAGGAGGTCTGAGAGTGCTACGCTACAATAACAAAGAACGCTTCCATCTGCATTCTATTTACGGAAAGCTTGGCTACACGTATGACGATTTGCTGGAACTGACCTCTGTGTTGCGTTGGGATGGGTCTTCTACTGTGCAACGGGACAGTCGGTGGTTGTTTACCCCCTCTGCAAGTGTAAAGTGGAATGTAGATAAGCAGTTTGACCTACGAAATATGTTCAACGTGAAGCTGGCATACGCCAGATTAGGTAAACCTACGTATACTAGCCGTTATGCTGCTGGACCACAATATGCGGCAAATTTGGGTTGGTCACAGGATCCAAATGTTTCTTCTTACTTTGGTTATGCCGGGCTTTCTCGCGACTATTCTTTCGGTTGGACAGGTTATAACCTGACTTGGGCATATAGTGATAATTTGGAGCTGACTTTGAACAATGCCTTCTTTAATGATCGGCTTTCGACTTCTTTGAGTTTATATCAAAGAGATGACAAAGACCAAATTGCCTTGATGCCTGTACCGTTCGAATTTGGCTATGTAGGCGAATATAAGAATGGACTGAATGTACGTAACCAAGGAATAGAGGCAGTTATTAACGGTATAATCTTACCTGCCGATGAGGAAAAAGTAGGCTGGACAACCTCCTTGAATGTGAATTTCAACCGAAATGAACTAACGGCATTACCTGGTGGTGCGACAGAGTTACAAGAAGGTAACCGCTTGCTTCGCGTAGGGGAGGCGATTGACCGATTTTGGCTATTCCAAAATACCGGGGAATACCGCTCTGTATCAGATGTCCCGGTGGATGGTAGCGGCCGTCCATTAAACAACAACGGTGTGCCATTTGAAGTAGGGGATGCACGGTGGGTTGATCAAAATGGCGACTATATCATTAATGATGACGATCGCATGTTACAGGGACGTTTCACACCTAAATTTTTTGGTGGGTTCAACAATACATTGTCTTACAGAGGGGTTGATGTCAATCTTGCATTTACCTACGCTTTAGGGATGAATGCCTTAAATCAAAGAGCTTCCAGCCGATATGATTTTGCGAGCAACGAAGATAATAACGCTATTGGTGCTATCCGGGAAATTTTTCATTGGCAACAGGATATAGATATCGAGAAATACCCAATCTATAATGTATGGAGCGGTACCAATCCGTATCGTGTGGATCAGGATCTTTTCTTGGAAAATGCATCGTATCTGAAATTGCGTTCCGTATCAGTAGGGTATGACTTAGGCCGATTGAATTATGTAAAGAATACGCTTAAAACAACGCGTAGAGCTTATGTCTACTTGACGGCCAATAACGTGTTTACGATTACGAAATTTACGGGTAATGATCCGGAATTGGTAAACTTTAACGGGATGTATGATGGTTATGGATTGCCTTTAACAAAAACATTCACATTAGGATTGAAATTGGATTTATAATAGACTTGGACAAAAGATAGTTATGTTAAAGAATTTATATTTTAAATCATGTCTTATTGCGTTGTGCGTGATTTCACAACTTAATTTCTCCTGCAATAAGGCCTTGGATGCGCCTTCGGTAGAAGTTTCTCCCGAGGAAGTGCATTGGCAAAGCATCTCGGACACTAAAGCGGCTTTGATCGGGATGTATGGGTTATTGCGAGCGGCGTTAGTCGATAACAATGCCCATTGGATGTATGGCGAGCTACGTTCAGGTGATTTTACCTCGTATCGTAGACAGGATTTATCTGCGGTGGTGAACAGCGAGCTGAACAAATCTTTTACGTTATTAGAGGATCTTTCCAATTGGAGAAGGTTTTATGCCGTCATCAATGCCGCTTCGGTATTTATCGAAAAAGCGCCACGGGTGTTAGAGCATGATTCGCGTTATACGAAGTTGAACCTGGACTATGATATTGCACAGGCAAAAGCCATTCGAGCTTTCACCTATTTTTACATGGTACGTATCTGGGGTGATGTCCCGCTGATCACATCGTCGTTTGACAATGGAAAATTCCCGCAATTGGCACGCACCGATCACAGAGATGTGCTGATGTTTGCTGAGCAGGAGTTGATTGAGGCCGTAGAAGTACTACCCTTTAGATATGGAGTGGCCCCTCAGACATACTACGGCGCAACCTCCAGCAACTGGCAAAAAATCTTATTTAACAAGATATCCGGTTATGCGATCTTGGCACACTTAGCCGCGTGGCAAGGAAAATATTTGGATGTAGCCGCCTATACACAGTTCATCATGGATAATTATACCGGAGCTAACGTCGTATATTTGAATAATATTATGCCTTCGGGTACGGGTACGGCAGGGTTGACCGGCAATTTTGGGGTTTTCACCAACAACTATCAATTCGGACAAATTATCAATTTCAGTTCGGCCTATAGCTATGGGGAAGCCACAGCATCCGGCCATATCGAGCAATTGACATTGGCTACTCCCTATGTAAACCGCGCCAATCCTGATATTTACGTGAGCAAGGAGACCATCACAAAGCTATATACTGATCGCAACGACAGGCGTTTCGGCGTAGATACACTTTCGGGATTGTATCGGGAAACCTTTTTTACGGATTTCAGCAACGAGATTCCGGTTTTCAGTAAGATTAAAATTATCCGTGACGGCGTCAACGATGGAAACTATGCTGTATTTGGTTCAAACTTGGTTTTCACACGGTTGGAAGAACTGACCTTATTACGTGCAGAAGCATTAGCGGTACTTGGTCAAAATGTCCGCGCTATTGAACTGTTGAACGTGATCAAGGGGATGCGTTTTACCTCCTCCTATCAGGTAACCGATCTGGCGACAAAACCGCTTATAGATGAAATTTTTATGGAAAGAAGAAGAGAGTTGATGGGCGAAGGTTGGCGGTTCTATGATTTGGTTCGGTTGAATAGAATCAAATCTGTAGATCCAAAAATATCGCATCTGATCGAGCAAAATGGTATCTACTGGCCCATTTCGCGAAATGTTCTCCGAAATAACAGCCAAATTGTACAGAACAGCTATTGGAATTAAAAATGCTTGAAATTATGAAACAGATTACCATATGGATATTTAGTCTAAGCCTTTTGGCAATGTATGGTTGCCAAAAGGGAGATCCCTATTATTATGATTACGAGAGGTCTGCTCAATTATATGATGGCACTATTTACGAATACCTGATGGAGCAGAAAGGTACATATGACTCGCTTGCTGTGGTGTTGGAACGTTTGCCGGATTTGAAGCAGAAGCTTAATCAGTCCGGATCCGAGATCACGTTATTTGCCGTCAACAATCGCTCTTTTGAATTGGCATTGGAAAACCTAAATACCGAGAGGAGGCAGAACGGTCTGTTACCCCTGTACCTGGAAGACGTGGATTTGGCCGTATTGGACACATTGACTAATCGGTACGTGTTTGATGAGCTGTATCCCATTTCCGGCTTCGAGTTCTACTTGGATGGATTGAGTATCTACAGTACTAAATATGGCTATGAAATGCATGCGTTTTACAAAGTGTTGACATCTTCCGGCCTTGCTGGCGGAGGACAGCAACAGCTCATGTTCAGCGATGTGAACGAGTCTATTTATCAGCGGTATTGGAACAGCACAACGACGGCTACGGTGGATTTTAGAACCAAAAATGGTATTATTCATACTTTGACCGCACGACATGATTTTGGATTTGGAAAGTTAACCAGCTACCTATCAAAAAAATAACGTATGAAAAGAGAACAGATGTATAATAAGTGGACATTGTCGGGACTGTTATTGGGGCTGGTGATCGCATTTTCATCTTGCACCGATCTAATACCCGATGATCTGGATGCCTTAGGCGATGATGTAACGATTACCAATACGGATTTTTCACCTTACATTGGACGTATCACAACATACGAGAACATCGTAAACGTGAGCAACAAGTCAACGTTGCCTTTAGATTTTAAGGTTATGGGAGTGCGTACTGCTGAAGGAGTGGCTGCTCCTGAACTGTTGGAAAAACATCCTGTTAAAGTATGGACGGGACAATATACAGGTCAAGAGACCTCGTTGGAGGAAATTGAAAGCAAACGCAAGATCGAATACCGTCCGATTTTAGATATGCAGGAAAAAAATGGAGATATCATTTTCTGGAATGCAGGAAATAACGCTTCCATTAAAACGCAACCTAGCGATGGTTATGTTTTCGATGTGGAGATTGCGAACTCGGGAGGAAGAAGATATAGCCGGAACCTAACCTTACGCCCACGCAAATCGCGTGATTATGAACCTTCACAGTACGATGATGTTATCGGTTTGGCGAAAGGTGCTTTTTTGAGGCCCACACTTACGTATAATATCTATGGAGAACGTACAAATCTTCCTGTGACAGATACTCGAGTCTATATCTTTGAAGATACGAAAAACCAAACACCTGGTAATACTCTTACGTTTAGCGTATTGGATTCTTTGGGCCATACCATCGATATCCGCAAGTTTAAAGACACCGACTTTGAAAAATTGGTACACGGGTTCAATCACCGTTTTGTAGACGGCAAAGTGATATACGATGTAGCCTATCCGATACCGTTGATCAATTATCCGACAACTTACACAAACGAGGCCGGAAACAGGGCTCGTATGAACTTGCGGTATAACAGACTCGTTCAAGGCGGGTTTTTGCAACAGGCGGGAATTTTCTTTGATTTTGCAATTTACAGAGAAGGGCATTGGGAAATTCAGATTAGATTTAATGGTGAAACGCCAAATTTTGAAAACGAACAGTAATGGTTAGCCTTATGAAAAGAGTATTTTTAGTATTTATATTGTTGAATATCTGTTTCGTTCAGCTATTTGCACAAGACAGGACGGTCACCGGATCGATTAAGGACGAGTCGGGTGCAGTGGTTGCAGGTGCAACGATTATCGCCATACCGAGTGGCAGACAGTTGGGCTTGTCCAATGATAATGGTTTGTTCAGTGTGACGGCACCGGCGGGGACGACAAGCCTTCGTGTAAACCATATGAACTATGAACAGGCAACCTTTAGTCTAACAGCGAACAAAACGTCTTATACTGTGACGTTGAAGGAAAAGATTACTGAGATTGAAACGGTAACGGTGGGATACGTGGCCCGAAAGAAGGAATCGTTGACCGGTTCTGCCGTCGTTATCAAAGGCGATGCCATCCGAGATGCTCCTGCTGCTAACTTTACCGACTTGCTCCAAGGAAGGGTAGCCGGATTAAACGTACAGCTGAATACGGGTACACCCGGTGTGCGGGGTAGTATGTCCTTGCGTGGTTTGAACTCGGCAAATGTGTCCGGTTCGGGAGTTGATGCCTATATGACCAACACGTCTCCGTTGTTTGTCATTGATGGTGTGCCAATCGATGAAGGAAATACCTTTGAGTATGGTTTCCAGACCCAAGGTCCGGGTATCAATCCTATCTCGATGATTCCTACCGAAGATATTGAAGATATTACGATTTTGAAGGATGCGCAAGCTACAGCACTTTATGGAGCTAAAGGCGCATATGGGGTTATCCTGGTCACGACAAAACGCGGAAATTCCAGAATCCCGATCGTAAGCTGGAGTTCAAAATACTTTGCGAATACGGTGCCGACCCTACGACAGGTGTTGGGTGGTCAGGATGAACGCAGACTGCGTGTTTGGCAGGCACTGAATTACGATTCAACGCTCAATTCGGCATTAGATTTGATTAATAGGACTCCGTTATTGGCTGATTCACTGAATGCGTATTATAACAATAACACTGATTGGCAATCCCATTTTTATGGAAACACATTAAATGTGCAACAACAGTTGATGATCAGTGGTGGTGATCAACGATTTAACTACAAGATATCACCGGGTTACTATAAGGAGAACGGTATTATCCAAAATACGGGATTCACCCGTTATACCATGAACACCAACATGCAGTATCGTCCGGACCAAAAGTTCTTCATGAGCGCCTATATGAATGTGAATATGGTGCGTAACAGTTTTGGATCTGGGAATGCCTATCAACAGACAGGTGTGGCCAGTGGTGTAAATACGTCTTCTTTGATGCCACCACCATCGATTTATTCAGGAAGTTACGAGTCGTTGACAGCGAGCAATGTGGCTAACGATAATAAAACAGGCAGAGCAGACTTTCAGGTGCAGTTGGAATATCAGCTACTAAAGAGTTTGCGGGCTTTAACGACAGTGAGCTATAACTATAACATCGCCAATCAAGACCGCTTTACACCGGAAATCTTGAATTCGGGAGAGAGTATCATCTTTGTATATGGCGACAGAAGAAACAAGATTTACAATCGTAATATGTTGCAGTTCAACAAATCGTTTGGAAATGATCGTCATCTGTTGAATGCCTTTGTATTCAATGAAGCAGAAATTAGTAAATATCGGGCAGAAGCTATGTCGTTGGTTGGTACCGGTTCAGATCGCATACAATCCGGGATTAGTTATAATACACGTCTAACGAATGGTGGTGTGCTGAACAATTTGGAAGATTTCCGATCGGCAAGCTATGCTGGACAGCTGATGTATCAATTTGATGAGAAATATATAGCTGAGTTTTCGTATCGTTTGGATGGGAACTCCAATCGAGGATCTTCGGGGTTGTGGTCCGAAAACCCATCTGTTGGTTTGCGTTGGAACATGGGTAGAGAAGACTTTTTGGCTCAATTCGAGTGGTTGAGCACGGCCAATATACGGACAAACTGGGGACGTAATATCGTACCAACAGGTACGATTTATGATGCCTATGGTAAATATGAAATGGAAAGTGGCACATATAATAGCCAACCTACAGTAACTATCAACACGGCATCGTTACCGAACATCGAATTGCAACCTATCGTCACCACCCAATTGAGTGCGATGTTAGATTTAGGCTTTTGGAACGATCGTCTCACAATTACTTATGAAAACTATTACAAGCAGGTGGATAAGCAATTGGTAGAGATAGATTTGGCAAACATCAATGCCTTCTCTAAGCTGAAAGTGAATGAACAGTCTATTGTCAATATGGGGCATGAGATTGCAACCTACTATAGACCGGATTTTAGGAATACAGATTGGCGAGCAACTATCTATGCCAATGTTGCTTTCAATAAGGATTATTTGACAGATATGCCGGGTGATTTTCGACAAGAGCTAAATGGAGTGCCCAACGATAAATATGCAATGATCTTAAAACGTTTAGGACGCAACACGCTTTCCAACGTATTATATCACTATCGTGGGGTGTATATGAGCGATGAGGATGTGCCGGTCAATCCGGCCACCGGATTGCGCTACAGAGCCGGTAACGGTACTGGAGAGGATTATTTTTTCCGTGCAGGAGATCCGATTTTCACCGATTTGAACGGTGACTATGTTTTGGATCAGAATGACTTAGTAATTGCAGGTAACTCACAACCGCGGGTCACTGGTGGTTTTGGCGCGACAATCCAATATAAAGGATGGGCTTTTCAACCATCATTTACCTATACCTTAAAGCGTGATATTATCAACTCCGCATTGGCCGATCGTTTCCAAAACTATTACTCTGTGATCGACACCGATTTGCCCAATACGCGGTTGCCGAAAGCACGGGTGCCCATCGATGTATACAATTATTGGACAGCGGTTAATTCGAATCCGGATTTTCCGAATCCTTTTGATTTTAGGAGAGCGCAGATTGTCGATCCGTTCCGTTACAACTCAACTCTTTTCCAGGAGGATGGTTCGTATCTGAAGTTCCAGTCGGCGACGTTGTCGTACAATTTCAATAGGGACTACATACAGCGTGCTTTTAGCATTACCGGACTGCGCCTGTATTTGACCGCCAGCAATATCTATACGTTTTCCAGGTACTCCGGTCCTGATCCGGAGTTGGTGACAGCTTTGGGATACGACAGTTCTAGCGGCTATCCGAGGGCGCGATCATTTACGTTTGGTTTAGATGTGCAATTTTAACAGTTAACAGAGATGAAAAGATTATTTATATACACCGTGTCGATCCTCACTCTCTTGATGGGGTCTTGTGGGAAAGAGTTTTTAACTGTGCGACCTATTGAAGATTTGACGGGAAACAACTATTGGCAAACCCGTAACGATGTACGTATGTATATTCAGGGATTGTATTCGGGTTTTCGTCGTGCGACCATGGACCACGCATTCTTTCCCGGCACTGGCGACTTGCGTGCGGCGCCTACTGTGCGAAACTCAGGATCCAATGCGGCGTCAACCTTTATGAATCATATCGGTTTTTTACGTAATAACAATCTGGATGGTTTATTTAATCAATATAAAAATTCCAGCCGATCTTACGGTGATGAGAATGATTTCTTTGGTTTCCATAATATCCGGAACTGGAGTCGTTTCTACAATGTGATCGCTAAATCCAACATTGCTATTTACGAGATCGAACGTTTGGAAGGCGTTATTTCCGATGCTGAAAAGAAACAGTTTATAGCTGAAGCAACGTTTATGCGGAATTTAAGCTATTTCTTCTTGGTGCGTTTGTTTGGAGACGTGCCATATTATACAGAGCCCTATCATGCCGATGCAATTGGTCGCTCACCAATGCTAGAGGTTTTGGAAGCGATCTATAATGATATGCACGCCAATTACAAAGATCTTCCTTGGACGCACAACGATCCTACCGAAGTGGGCAATCGGCCGATGCGTGGCAGTGCCTTGGCGTTGATGATGCATATCAACATGTGGTTGGCCGGCTTTACGGAGAGTGGTAAGAATGTGTATTATACTCGAGTGGAAACATTGGGTAAAGAGCTGATGGAGGAGAATGGAGGAGCTTATGAGCTGTTACCGCTGTCTGAGACCAAACGTATCTTTAAAGGGCGTACCAAAGAGGGTTTGTTTGAGATTGTGCAGAATTATAATTACAATGAGCTCTTTCATATTTCGGCGACTTATGCCGATTATGTATTGCGTGCGCCTTATAAAGCACTGGTAACTGCTTCGTACATTCACTACGAACCTTGGTTTATGAAAGAAATGTACCCTGAAGACGCTGTCGATGAACGCAAGACGTTCTGGTTTCAAGAAGATATTTATGCGACCAGCAATCGTTTTGTGTTTTTGAAATATGCCAACATTTTCGTTGCAGAAGGTGAAGATGGAAATCCAGATGACAATGCTATTGTTTTTCGTTACGCCGATGCTATTCTATTGCGTGCAGAAGCTTTAGCCGAGATGAATCGGGAAGATGAAGCCAGAGCAATGGTAAATTTGGTAAGGGGAAGAGCCAACGCCTCTCCGGTTGAAGATAGCGGGGATGACTTAAAAGATGCCATTTGGTGGGAACGCGTGCGTGAGTTATTGGGTGAGGGACACTTCTTTTATGATTTAGTCAGGACCAAGAAAATTCTCAACCCTGACTATACGTCTAACCCGATCTCAATATCAGCTTTTAATGCCGGCGCATGGACTTGGCCGATTGACCGTGCGGCGCTGAACAATAACCCGTACATGACATTGAATACTTATTGGAATAACTAACGTGCGTTTGACTATGAAAAAGTATATTATCCGAAATTTATGGTTGACCTTCCTGGCAGGAATCATATTTGCGTCCTGCCAAAAGGACTATTTTATCGACTCTGGAACACATAAACCCAACTATGACGGTACCGTGATGGAATATATCAAGATGCGTAAAGATGTCTTTGATTCCTTATACAAAGTCATCGAGTTAGCAGGCTTGCAGTCCGTCCTCGATCAAGAAGGTGTTACATTTTTTGCTCCGGGCGACCCGTCCATTCGTAAAGCCGTGTTTGCGTTGAACGAATATTTGTTTATGTCAGGCCGAGATACGATACTTACCTTGGATCAAGTAGATCCTTCGGTTTGGCGCGAATATCTATCGATGTATATCTACAATGATACTTATCTGCTAAAAGACATCCCACAACTCGATACCTTGAATATGAGCGTATTTCCGGGCCAGGGTTTCTTATCCTATGGCGGTACCAATATGAATTTGGGGGTGAACTATGATGACGTAAGAGCCATTGTCAACGGTCAAGAACAGGTGGTTAAATATGCGGGATATAGGCAATTGTATATTTCCTACATCCGAAACACAGGTGATATTGGAAGTTTTGGAGGCATGATAAATGCGCCGGTCGCCACTTCTGATATTGTTACGTCTAACGGCGTAATCCACGCATTGGAATACAGAAGGCATAGCTTTGGTTTTAGTACCAATAATTTTGTGAATTCGGCGTATAGCAAGGGAATCATTTATAAATAGAACAAAGCATGAAAAGACATTTTAAAATAGTTGGATTTCTTTCCCTCGCACTGGGGTTCTTGGGACAGTCCTGCGATAAAGATAAACTCGGCTTGGGAGAAGATCCTTATGCCGGAGGGAAACCACCGTTGGGGGTTGTCTTTGAACGCTTGAACAGGCCCCTGCCTGGAGTGAGACCCAATGATGTGTTTGAAGTCCCGGTGCGCGGTCTCCTTCGGCATGAAGGCAGTGTAGAGGTATTTATTAATGAAGAGAAGGCCCAAGTGGTCTCCCTGACAGACTCTACCATGGAAGTGCGGGTTCCGGAAAAAGTGGCATCAGGCGGTATGAAGATCAAGATTAACGACCAGATCTTTTTTGGCCCGAGAGTACCTATCGAAGGCAATGTACGGGTAGATACTGACTACGGTGTTAAAAACGGGTTTAATTCATCTGTTAATGATATTTTGCCTGTTTCCAACGGCAACGAATTTTGGATCTTGGGTAGTTTTCGGGATTTTGAAAACGAAGCTTCGGAAACGGTTTTCCGTCGTAATATCCATAAAATTAATTCCTTAGGACACTCCATTGCTTCGTCTGACGATTTTAATGTACAGAAGGGGTTAGATGGTGTTGTTAATTCCATGGTGCAACTGCCCGATGGTAAGTATATGATTGGCGGCTTGTTCAACTCCATGGAAACGATAAAAGGTGTAAAGCCGTTGGAGGTAGACTATCGCTTCGAATTGCAGCATATCACGCGACTAAGTTCAACGGGCCATATTGATTATACGGTTCAAGAGTTGATCAATACCACTCCGGAGCGTCCGGAAAATGCATACGATACATTACCGGCTTTCAACGCCTATTTAGGAGCTATCTTTGGTAGAAGCTTCGGCGGTGTCACCAAACTTTTTGCCACGCCTGACACAGGAGTTGTTGTCGTTGGCAATTTTAGCGTGCATAGCCGCATCGATTATACCTACTCTTCGCGCGAGTCCAAGCAGATGGTGCATACAATGGTGAACAATATTGTACGTTTGAAAGTGGACGGTCGGGTGGATTCAGCCTTTGGGTATAACAATGCCGGGGCAAATGGAACGGTGGCAGACGCCATTGAAACCAATGACGGTAAAATTGTGGTCGTGGGTAACTTTACACGGTTTAACAATGTGGTGGCTAACCGTATTGTGGCCTTTAATAAGGATGGTACCATCAATACCTCCTTTAACATCGGTTCGGGTGCCGATGACCAAATTTTTTCCATAACTTATAATAAAACCTTGGATAAAATTGCTTTAGCCGGACGGTTTACAACATTCAACGGACAAGCGAAACCTGGTGTGGTATTGCTGAATGGCGACGGAACAATAGATGAAACGTTTACCTTGGGGGATGTGGAGCAACGTATTCCTACTTATGCCTATGTGATGAATAACGGCAGAGTGTTGGTCGCGGGAGGCTTTAACCGTTATAACGGGATTCATCGTTCGGGCATGTTAATTCTAGAAAACAATGGGGAAGCCCTGCAACGGTATAATAATCTGGGTGATTTCACCGGATTTATCAACGAGGTGGTCGAAACCACTTCTAGCCTTGGCTATCCTGCTTTGTTGATTGGAGGTAGTTTCTCTTCGGTAGACGGGAAGACGGCAAGGAATCTCTTTAAATTGGAAATTAGGGATTAACCCAAATAAGATGAATTTTATGAAGACGAAAATAAATTTTAACAGTATGTGGAAGGTAGTGTTGGCTTGTATAGCCATATTGCAGCTTTCATGTAATGAAGATTTCCCTAATATTCTAAAAGAAGAATATCAAAACAAGGAGATGGGGGAGTCGCTCAATAAAGTGCTTATCGTCGTGGTGGATGGCGTGCGGGGAAATGCTATGACTGATATCGACCCGGAAAATATGCGTAAAATCGCGCGAAATGCCTTTTATTCCAACTCTTCTCTCGGTGATTTCAGGGAAGGGGTACCGTTTACGAAAGAAACGGGACTGGCGAATCTGTTTACCGGAGTTACCTCTGCCAAACACACCGTGACAAACGATTTGTCCACGATTGATACAGATGCCACACCGACGTTATTTGCCCGGTTGAAGGCTAACTATGATGGTTTCGAATCCAAGGGGTATACGACGAGTGCTGATGTGAACAGTTACCTGTTTGCCGATATGGATGAGCATGAGTTGGTGACCTCCGATGACGAGGTGCTTGCCAAAGCCAAAGACGCTATTCTAAATACAGATACGGAGATGATTGTTGCCCATCTATCCGATGTAGAAAAGACAGGACAAAGCAATTCATTTGAAAGTACAGATCTGGCCTATCGACAGGCGATTTTGAAGTTTGACGGACAAATGTTGGACTTGGTTTCTACTTTGGAGCAACGGCCGAACTATAAGACTGAAAACTGGTTGGTGGTGATTACTTCCTCTATCGGTGGACCTATTGCTTACGTTGATCCGAACGATCAAACGGTGTATGCCGACAATGTGCGCAACACTTTCACGTATTTCTATTCGCCGAGATTTACACGTAAATACCAGGCGCGTCCCTCAACCAATACGTTGCCTTTTGTGGGAGCGGGTATACATGCCACCTTTGGAGCTTCTGGTGCGAATGCTACCTCAGCACAATTGCAGGATGTCAGTAAGATAAATTTTGGATCTTCACAAAGCTTTACCATCACGTTTTTCGTGAAGCAAAATACTGAAGGTACGACGCACAACTATCCACCACTGTTAATGAAACGCAACGATACAGATAATGGCACCGGCTGGCAGTTTATTATGGCCGGAGGCAATGTACAATTCGGAGCCTCGGGTATCAATAAGATTAGTTCAACCTCTATTACAGACGCGAAGTGGCATGCTATTACAGTGTCTGTGAACAGATCGGCCAATACAGCCAAAATCTATAAAGACGGGGAACTGTCGAGCCAAACAGCGGCGGGGTCGACAAACTTGACGAATACAAATGTGATGACCTGGGGCAAGAAACCGGGAAATGGTTCTAACACGGGTGATTTTACCCTATGTAACTTGCAGATATACGATATCGCCATGACCGATGAACAGGTGAAAGAATATGCTGCGTTTGCGCTCATCAAGCCTGAAAATTCACCATTTTACAATAACCTAACAGGTTATTGGCCAGCCTATAACGACGTAGGGTCGCGCACGGTTACCGATGTAACCGGAAAGGCAGGAAACTTGACGATCGTGAACGAGCTGAAATGGGCTTCTTTTGACGAATATGTGCCTTATTTCAGGCCGGAAGTGAACGAAGGTACCTTCCGTTTGGTGCCGAACCAAGTCGATGTCCCTTTCTTCGTGTATCAGTGGTTTGGAGTATTGCCCAAGGTAGATTGGCGATTGGATGGTCAGGCGTGGACACCGCCTTACGCCGTATTGGAATATTAGAAGTTAATATGTTAACTTGTTAGAAAGAGTAAGATGAAAAAGAAATTGTTTTTTATATGTGCCGCATTGTCACTGTTGGCTTCCTGTGGGAAATACGGCTACGATTTTGCGGATGGCTATCAACAAGGGGATCCCGATGGCAATGATCCCGGCAACGATACATCTATGACTTGGATCGACCGTTCCATGTACGACAAGGCGAGGACCTATCCGGGCTTGGTAGGTGCCAATGTCAAGCGTATTCAGGATACCACGATCAATTTGCCACTAAATTTTAGATGGGTAAATTCATCTGACCTGAAGGTAAGTGTGGTTCCGTCACCGGTATTTAGTACAGGTCTATATGCACCTGCTGGAGAGAATATCCGTATCACGGTACCCGAAGGAATCATCGGCCTATCTGCACAGATTGGCGCACACACTGACGACTTGACGGGAAAAGATGTATTACGTAGGCAACCCTTGCTTTACACGGTAAAAGAATTGATGCCTGGAGAAAATTATATCCGTAATCCTTTTGGAGGCATATTGTGGATAAGAGCTTTGTTATCGCAACCACAGGATGTACCTCTTAAGGTTCAAGGCGCCGTCAGGACCCCTGATTTTATCCATGGTGTATCTAATCAAGCGGATTGGTTAAAAGATGTTGAAGCAACGGACGTGCCTTGGTTAGAGCTTCGGACCAAACGCACGATATTTACTGTTCCTCGGAATTTGGTATTACAGTACAAAAATGAGTTGAAAGTTGCCGAAGTATTGGCCTTTTGGAACAAAATCTACGAAAAAGATTATTACGATTGGATGGGACTGACTGAGGGTAACACAGATAAACGTCACGCTTATCCCGAATTGCCAGAGCGGGGTGTGCTTGATATTCAACCTAGCGTGGGCTATGCCCATTCGGGTTTTCCCTGGGTCGCACAACAAGACAAACACTGGTTCTTCATGTTCAGCAACTACGACTATGTTATAGGCACTTTTAGTCAAAACGAAGGAGCTTGGGGTACTTTCCATGAAATTGGCCACAACTATCAACAGGGGAGAACCTGGAGTTGGTCGGCTTTAGGAGAAACTACCAATAACCTGTTTGTTTTTAAGGCTGCACAACGGCTTAATAATCCCTTGGTCGCATCTCACCCCGCGTTGAACGAAGCTTTCACGAAGGGAGTAGCCTATGCAAGTTCCACCGCAGGGAAGAATTTCAATACCCTGTCCGACGTGAATGACGGCTTGAAACCTTTTTTTAGATTAACGCCTTTTCTACAAATATTCAATAAGGTAGAAGGCAAAAACGGTGAACCGGGGTGGGACTTTATGACCTACCTTTATACACAATCGCGTAATTCTAACCTTTCCTTTTCGCTGGAACAGGCGAAGATAGACTTTTTCTACCGCTCACTTTGTGATTTTAGTGGCAAGGACTATGCTCGATTTTTCGCAGCTTGGGGTATACCGGTGAGCAATCCGGCACGTCGGGAAATGCGGAATAAGTATCCACCGATGGATAGAATGATATGGGCCTTCAATCCATTGGACAATACCGGAGGAGACGCACCGCTACCACCTAAATACGATTTGACGAATTCATTGTTTACATATTCTGTAAATGCGGTGACGGCCACTAATGACGGAGATGGTATTCCAGCCCTTAACGACGGAAACTATACGACATACTGGCATAGCTGTTGGTCGGGCTGTCCGTCTCCCACACTTCCCGTGCAGTTCGATGTGGATATGAATGGTGTGGAAGCCTACAAAGGTTTTTATTACAGCAATAGAAATCACGCGATGTACAACAAACATATTCGGATATATAAAAGTGATAACAAGCGGACTTGGACGCTAATCGGCGACTATCCGAATCAACCGGATATAAGAGGACAACGTATAGAGATTGAATTTGACCAAATACACGAATCTCGTTACATACGGGTTGAGTTTCCTTCTTATGGAAATAATGCCAGCCATGTAGCGGTAGGTGAGATCGGCTTATTTTATGATAACTAATAGGGGATAAATGATGAAGAAGTTTTTTATAGGTATATTGGTCGCGCACATCTTAACGGTGGGATGTACGCGATATGACAATCCAGAACCATATTTTGAGGAATATGAACAAGATCAGGAGGATACCGGCTTAAAACGGAAAGTGCTGGTTATTTCTGTAGACGGATTGGTCGGTAATGAGATTAAGAAAGATGTGCCGGCAACTATTGCGGCTTTAATGGAGAATAGTAAATATTCTTTTGATGGCCTATCAGATGAAAATACATCAGATCCCGCTTCTTGGGCAACATTGGTGATGGGCGTAAGTGCGAGTAGGCATCATGTCGTCACCGAATCGTATCTGCCCTCTCCTGGTGATGACGACTGGCATGCCGAGATTCCCTTTAATCCCACTGTGTTCTATATGTTAGGGCAGTTGAACAAAAAGCTTTCCACGGTTGCCATCACACAAAATAATGAATTATCCAACATTCTATTGATGGATGCCAAACAGGCTTTTGTGGAAAGTAACGATGAAGCGGTAAAAACCCGCTTGATTGCTAAGCTGAAGGATGAAAACCCGGATTTGATTGTGGCACAGTTTACCAGTGCCTTGGAAGCAGGCAAGGCCTCTTCCTTTTCTTTTGATAGCCCACAGTATAAAGAAGCTGTAGGGAAAATTGACGGATATATCGGTGAGATTAAGCAAGCGATGGAAGCACGGGAAGACTATGATAAAGAACAATGGCTACTTG
This sequence comes from Sphingobacterium wenxiniae, assembly GCA_040394995.1. Lineage (GTDB taxonomy): Bacteria > Bacteroidota > Bacteroidia > Sphingobacteriales > Sphingobacteriaceae > Sphingobacterium > Sphingobacterium wenxiniae_A. Next base: position 1,407 of record JBEBRE010000051.1, on the reverse strand, counting down.
TGGTGACATCTGCACATGGGGGTAAGGATGACTCTTATGGAGGTTCTTCTTTTCCGGAACGAAATATTTTTACGTTGTACCACAATAGATATATTAAAGGACAAGAGCTGAATGCAGAGTCTATTGATGCACCTCGGTTTTTCGGCTACGATGTAACCAATGCGAATCCAACGAATGCTATGCGCGCTCGGAATACAACTGCTCCGGCAACAGAAAAACAGTATAATGTCGCTGAAACGGGAGAATTTACTGTAGAAGCCAAGGTCAAGGTTAACAAAAATGCTTCCGGTAATTATAGCTATAGTTGGCCTCCTTTTTTGAGTAAGACCAATGCTCGTTCTGGCAACACGGCGGGATGGTCCTTCTTTAGATCTGGAGATAATGTAAGTTTCTTTGTGGCCGATGGAGGAGCTAAGATAGAAATTGGAGGCGGCCCTGTGGGTGTAGATGAAATATGGACACATATTACAGGAACATTCAAAGTGGTAAACGGAACTCCGACTGCTAAATTTTATGTAAATGGCGTACTAGCATCTACAGGAACAGCCACACTCAATGTTAACAATATTTTGTCGACTTCTCCATTGACGTTTGGTTTTCAACAAGAAGTATTTTCATCTGCCTATATTGATTTCTATATGAGCGATGTGCATATTTGGAACATTGCATTGTCAGATCAAGAAGTGCTTGAAAATGCTGAAAGAATAGGAGTGCCTGAAGACCATCCAAAAATTACTCATTTAGTAGGGTATTGGCCATTGAATGATGGTGGTAATCTATTTAAAAATAAGGTAGACGGCATGCCGGATATTCCGGTTTGGGGGCCACTACAATATAGGCTCTTTGGCAATAATCTTCCGTATGTAAACCCTCGGGAGTCCATTCTGTTCAAGAGCCATGATGTCGTACAACAAGCGTTGTATTGGTTAGAACTGGATCCTAAAGATGACTGGGAATTGGAAGGAGAAGCCTTTTTGGAAAGGTTTGAATTGGAGTTTGTTAAATAACTTTGGTCTTTAAATTAAATTATGATATGAGAGGTATAAAGTTAGGGATGTTGGTGAGTTGTATTGTCTTGTCGCTTTCTTCCTGTGTAAAAGATACGTTAGTTTTTCCAGAGCAAGAGGTGGATAATACACCCAAGGAGCCTATTGACGTCATCGCCAAGCCCTCCGACGTGAAGATCGAAGGAGCCTATGATTACCACTTTGTCATCAAGTGGCCGATGATGAGCGATAGAGTGGCTAAAGTCGTGGTAGACTATATGGATAACGGCGAAGCCAAAACCAAGGAATTCTCGGATTTTAGTGAAGATGGTGTGATCGAAACATCGCAGTTTGGTGAATATACTTTCACGATGAAAACCATTTCAAAGAGCGAGCTGATTTCTAAGCCGGTAGCGATCAC